>CABSGW010000177.1 GCA_902477365.1 uncultured Prevotellaceae bacterium | reverse complement strand
AAAAAGGCCTCCCCTTTCAATTCTACAGTTCGTTCATTCATACCTTTAAAACTAACCGGATATTTCAACTCTGATAAAGAATTCAAATGTACCCTTGTTCCATCTGATAAAGTTAATCGAAATTCTCCTCCACGAGGAACAGACAAAGTATTCTGTTGACTTATTTCCACTTTTGATGTTTCTGGGATATGATAAACAATCATCCCATCATACTCTCTTGCAATAGGTGTATCACCTATATAAATCCAATGTTCTTGCCCTGATTTTTTCAATTGTTTAGCACTACCATCTTCTAAAGTCAATATTGCTTTTGACTCTCCAGGAGTTATTCGTGATGCCTCATAGTAAAAATAGAGTCCTCCCCCTACAGAAAATAGCAATATCAGTAGAGCACAAGCAATCTTCAACCAACGACGAGAAAAAAAGCCTATTTTTCTTTGCGTTGATATCCTTCTAGTTCCCTTATGTAAAGAGGTCCATACTTTACGGAAAGCCTCATCCGATTTAGCATCAAAACGATGATATTGACGATAATCCTCAACAGCAGTCTTATCCAAGTTGATTTTCTGAAAAAAACGCAGATGAGATTCATCCTCTTGCAACCATTTTTTTAGAATTTGGTCTTCTTCTTTAGATAAACACCCGACCAAGTATTTAACAATTAGTTTTTCAATCTCCATACTATCTAATTATCATTTGTATTACACAAACGATTATAGATATAAATCGAGGTACAAGAAAAGAATAAAAAATGAGGTATCTGGATATTTTTTTTGCAATTTCTCTTTCAGATTGTTCCGAAGAGTTTTCATTGCACGTTTCTTTTGAGTTTTAACAGTTTCTATTGACAACGATAATTTTTTAGCAATAGCATCATTATCATAACCTTCCAGATGTAACAAGAATATTTCCCGACAACGTTCCGGAAGTAAATCAATCTGTTTAAATAGTAAGCGAAAAACTTCTTCTTTCTGAAAAGAATCATCCGACAAGAAACGATTTGCAGTCAAAGCTTCTTCAATATAACGACTTTCTACATTTTGATGTCGCAAATAATCAAAAGCCGCATTTCTTATCGAAATATAAAGAAATGAACGAAAATTCGCTTGCGAAGGAAATATACGATTTTCTTCCCACAAAGATGCAAATACATCTTGTACGATATCTTCAGCTATATCTTCACGTTTCGTATATTTTTGAGCATAACATACTAATATCCCGTAATAATCACTGAACAATCTTTCAAATATATCTTTCCGATTAATAGAAAAACCAGGCTCACGTATCATTTAGCAAGTTTTAGACAGCAAATATAGAAATAAACGATAGAAAAAAACAATAAATAAACATTAAATCATATTTCAGAATTAAGAATATTCGAACACTCTACACCGTTTACCTCTTTCAGGATTTTCTGAATTTCTTGAAGAATGCTCTCAACCTTTTCATTTATTTCCGTAGAAAAGTCCTCCCCACGCCTTGCCTCCAACCAACTCAGTAGAATTACAGCATTCCCAGCTCCAATCAATGTAAAAAGAGGAAGAAGTTTGTGAGCTATTGCAGCTATTTCATCCACCTCCTTAGCATTTAATGCCTGCACCATCCGGTCAGCACTCTTTTGTGTTTCCTCTATAAATGTTTGGATAATGGAATGTGTAGCTTCAGGATCATCCTCCGAAAAAGAAGTGAGGGCATTTACATTTAGTTGCATATCTTCTGTTATATGCGCTTCATCGGCCGAAAGTTGACCTTCATTTACTGTTAGCAACAATTCCTTTACTGTAAACGGTTTATGCAAACAACCGGCAAAACCATGTTCATGTAAAGCGGCTTTATCCATTTCACTACGGGCAGTCACAGCAATAACAGGGATTGTTTTTGCTTGTGGTATATTAGAAGCCCGTAATAGTTTTACCAGATCAAACCCGTTAATGGCAGGCATTTGTATATCTGTCAGCAATACATCGAAGACGGAAGAGCGAAGTTGTTCAATCAGCTGTTCCAGCTGTTCACAGCACACTGCATCAATACCATGCTGTTTCAACATGGCGGCAGTCAGATTCAGCTGAATCTTATCGTCATCAATCAAAAGCACACGAATGACTTTCATGGGAGGAATGGCAGCCGACTGTTTGGGAGCGTATGGACTTTCATTCTCCGAAGATTCACTTTCCGGAGATTCGCTCTCTGCAAGGGATTTACCTACCGGATAAAGAGGTAAAGTTACAGTAAAACAGCTCCCTTTTCCTAATGTGCTTTGCACGTCAATGGTTCCTTCAAGCAAAGTTACCAATTTCTTCACAATAGAGAGTCCGAGTCCGAAACCTTCTTCCCCCTGCGCACCGGAAAGACGTGTAAATTCTTGGAAGATACGTTCACGATCTTCTGATGCCATTCCTTTTCCTGTATCGGCAATGGCGATGGTTAACTTAGAAGAATCATAACTGGCTGTCAGGCTAATTTCTCCTTTTTGAGTAAACTTTACGGCATTGGACAAAAGGTTGTTCACAATTTGCCGGAGTCGCAAAGGATCACTGATATATCTTCCATTCAGTTCCGGGACGACGTGACATTGCAAGGCTAAACCTTTGGCAGCGGTCAAAGGTTCGAAACTGACATAAATTTCGTCGAATAGCTGGGAAGGGTTAAAGGTTACGCGATTCACTTCCGCTTTATTGAGATCAAGCCGGTGGAAATCAAGCAAGTCACTGACTAACTTCAATAAATGTTCTGAAGAACTTTTCATATTGTCGAGGTAGAATCGTTGCCGTTCATCTTCTGTCAATCGGGACAGGAGTTCGGTATATCCCATAATTGAGCCTAACGGAGCTTTAAAATCATGGGTAATGGCAAGCATTAATTTTTCACGGGCGATCAGCAAATCTTCCGCCCGTTTATTCGCCACCTCCAATTGCTGGCGGTAACGGTTGCTACGGGAAATATCCCGCATAATCAATATCAGGAAAAAAGCCGATAATAGTACGGCACCAACCGCGATACCGCCGATGATACGTGCCGACCGCATCCTCACTTCCTGCTGAAGTTCGGCATCCTGACGGGCACGCAAGGTCATTTCTTCCTCATACTGTTTAATCAAGCTATCCATCCGTGCCGTCAACTGCGTATTCATCCGCTGGTACTTTGTACTGGTACGCCGGATTGTTTTCCTCCGTTGCAACCGTTTTTCTTCGGTAGCCATGCGGATTTTCTGCTGAAGAGAATCTTTAGAAGTGGTCGGTTGGAGAATGGTATCAGTGGCTACTTCCAACGATGTATTTACTAATACGGCACTGTCTTGTTTAGAAGGGGAAAACACTTCGGCGAGTCGTTTGAAGAATCCCTTCTTTTTAGGAGTAGTGATTAACGAGTCACGTTTGGTGATGACCCGATGTTGTACCCGTTGCTGGGTAATCACAGAATCCTGTTCGGATATGATTTCTTCGATTTCCGAAGCAGAGAGAAGGCTGTCGTTTGCCTCACTTAGCACCCGCAACATCTGAATCGTGTTTTGATCTTTCTCATGGAGAAGGGTCAATAAACTGTCTGTTCTTAAATTCTGTTGATCGTCGGCGGCCGACAATGCTTCCATCTCACGATGTACAAACACCAGCGAGAAAAGGAGGATCGCCAGCAACAAAGTGTAACCGGCGGTTATTTTCAACTTTGTAAAACGGAAGGAAGCCATTGGGGTTAAGTATTAAGTTTTAATTATCAAGTATTTAGCATCAGGTTTTGGGGTGAGGTTCGGGGAGTTTCGTCATGTGATGAAAACGCCACCAAAGCATCAATCCTGCGCTCGTCAAACCAAAAGGAAATGCCATCCAGACACCTACTACTCCCCATCCCATCACAAAGCCGCAGAAATAACCTACAGGAAGAGAAATAATGAAATAGGCGACAAAGGCAATCACCATCATTAGTTTTACATCTGAAATTCCACGCAAAGCGTTGGCGAAAGTAATCTGCAGTCCGTCGCCAAACTGGTAAACGAGGAAAGGGAAGATTAGAGAGGTCACCATAGCAGCCACTTCCTGACTGTCGGTAAACCAGCCTCCCAAGTAATTCCGGCAAAGGAAGACAATCAAAGAAAGCACAACGCCCAATGTCATCATCAGATGAAAACCTGCATAGGCAGAACGACGTACATTAATGATATCATTCTGACCTTTGAAGTTACTGACACGAACAGCCACAGCAGCACCCATACCGTAATACATCATAAATGTAAACTGCGAAATAGCCAGCATAACCTGATGAGAAGCCAGAGCGATAGTACCCAGCCAACCGATCATGATCGCACTTAGACTAAAAGAGGCTGTCTCCATTCCCATTTGAAAAGCAACCGGCCATCCAAGTCCATTCAAGCGTCCAAATACAGCTCGTGACCATCCCAAACGGAAAAAGCCAATCTTATAGCGGACAAAACGCGGACTACGCATAAAGATGATGATAAATATAATCACCATCACGATACGCGAGAACAGCGTGCTGACACCTGCTCCCAACAGACCTAACTCGGGCAATCCGAGCTTTCCATAAATCAGGATATAGTTTCCTATGATATTCAAGACATTTCCACCAAGCAATATCCACATAGCGGTTTTTGTATCCGTAATTCCGTCTGTAAACTGCTTGAATCCATTGAAAAGCATGACAAACACTAGTGAAGCGAGCAAAACAAGGTAATACGGTTTAATCAGGGGAATCAATTCTTCCGGCTGTCCGAGACGTTCTATATTTAGATAAAGAACAGTCATACAGACAGTCAGCAGCAATGCAACCATCAGGTTTGCCAGCAAACTGTTGCGTAAAGCCTGTCCCGCAGGGGCATACTGGCGGGTTCCATACAAACCTCCCACAATGGGAGTCAGCCCATACGAAAAACCCGTACTGAAAATAATCGCCAGATTGAACACATTATTGACGAAGGAAGCTGCTCCCAGCTCAATCGTACTATGATGCCCGATCATTAACGTATCCGCAAATCCAAGAACGATTACTCCTATTTGACCGATCACAATCGGCAGTCCGAGAAAAATTAGTGCTTTATAATGCTCTTTATATGTACTATAAATATGTCTCATTTACTTTTCCGTTACCTAAACGTATCTCCATTTTCAGGCAAAGGGACTTTCCCCTTTCACTGATAAATTATAAAAAAGGGAGAATTTAATTTTGTTGTTTCTTATAATATAGTATTACTCCGTTCTCCTTACGGAAAGCAGATTGAGCTACCGCCCGCAATTGTTCAGCCGTGACAGACCGATAACGATCGACCTCTTTTTCCATGTCCTCCGCCCGGCCAAGCAATTCGTACCAAGCCAGGTTGGTTGCCACATTCAAATAATTGATGTTGCCG
>CABSGW010000176.1 GCA_902477365.1 uncultured Prevotellaceae bacterium | reverse complement strand
CAGTACGAAACCGTTTTCATTTTAACTCCTGTTTTATCTGATGCTCAGATGAAGGAAGCGGTCGAAAAGTTCAAAGGTGTACTCGTTGCAGAAGGTGCCGAGATCATCAATGAAGAGAGCTGGGGCCTGAAAAAAATGGCTTACCCTATTGAGAAAAAGTCAACCGGCTTCTACCAGTTAATCGAGTTTAAAGGTGGTAACAACGTTGTGGATAAATTGGAACTTGCTTTCCGTCGCGACGAACGTGTAATCCGCTTCTTGACCGTTAAGATGGAGAAGTATGCAGCATTGTATGCTGAAAAACGTAGAAATAACAAAGCTAAAAAGGAGGACTAAATCATGGCACAGCAACAATCTGAAATTAGATATTTGACCCCGCCTACTGTTGAGGTTAAAAAGAAAAAATATTGTCGCTTTAAAAAGAGCGGTATTAAATATATCGATTATAAAGATCCTGAATTCTTGAAGAAGTTCTTGAACGAACAGGGTAAAATCCTGCCGCGTCGTATTACCGGTACTTCATTGAAGTATCAGCGTCGTGTGGCTCAGGCTGTGAAAAGAGCACGCCATTTGGCTTTGCTTCCATTTGTAACCGATATGATGAAATAATAAAGGAGG
This sequence comes from uncultured Prevotellaceae bacterium, assembly GCA_902477365.1. GTDB lineage: Bacteria > Bacteroidota > Bacteroidia > Bacteroidales > Bacteroidaceae > Alloprevotella. The sequence continues at coordinate 4,851 of CABSGW010000176.1, read as the reverse complement.
AGTAAAGTATGGAAATTATTTTGAAAGAAGACGTATTGGGCTTAGGCTACAAAAATGATATTGTAACCGTTAAGAACGGATATGGTCGCAACTATCTTATTCCTACCGGTAAAGGTATAATTGCTTCTTCATCGGCTAAGAAAATGTTGGCCGAAGAGTTGAAGCAACGTGCACACAAATTGGAGAAAATCAAAAATGACGCTCAGGCTATTGCCGATAAATTGGCTGCTATTGAACCGTTGGTAATCGCAACCAAGGTAAGTTCTACGGGTGTTATTTATGGTTCTGTAAACAGCTTGCAATTGGCTGACGAATTGAACAAACGTGGTTTCGAGATCGATCGTAAGACTATCGTAGTGAAAGACGTGAAAGAAGTAGGTTCTTATACTGCAACTGTGAAATTGCACAAAGAGGTTTCTGTAGAGATTCCTTTTGAAGTAATTGCTGAGGCTGAGTAAAACATCGCTTACTTATTATAAAAAGAAATTGCCATATTTCCTTTGGGAAGTATGGCAATTTTGATTAGTATCGTGTGAGTGTAAAAAAAGGGGGGATACGTTGTAAGGCGATTGTTGTGGTTATCGCAGATAAAATAACAAGAAGGGGTATCACATATATAGGGAAGGGGGGGAATACCGTCAATTGGATTAACCTTATAGGTCAATCTATTTTTGTTTAGGCGTAAACCTGTTTTTTGTTTTCGAATCAGGATAATTAAAGTATCATAGACTGTAATTCGTACAATACCTTTTTTACAGGCTTTGGGATACGGATATAAGAAAGAAACCCATTCAAATCTGTACATTGATTCGTCTGAGTTTTTCAGTATGGTGTTATTTCCTTTTTCCTCTTTGGAAAAATAATAGGAATGATTACGTTACCCCATACAAACATGGCAGGGTGTCTAGATTTTTAAAAACAAAAAACCTGCTAGGCAAAAGCCTATCAGGTTTCAATTCTCTCAATGGTTGTGAATAACTATTATTCAGCAACAGTGCTGTCGCCAGCTTCTACAACGCTGTCAGCAACAGCGGTATCAGCAGCCAAAGTGTCAACAACTACTGCATCGCTGTCGTTAGTTGTAGCGGCACCTGTAGTTTTGTTATCGCAAGAAGCGAAAGAGATAGCTGCAAAAGCTACGAACAAGAAAACTAATTTTTTCATTTTTCTTCGTTTTTAAAACTGTAAAACAATCAATTGCTTATTAAAACTCTGCAAAGGTACGGACTTTTTCGATACGACAGACGATTTATCAATACTTTTTTTTGTATTTCCTTGTTTTTTTTCGCTTTGAGTTTGTATGTGCCTGATATATAGGTGATTTCTTATTTATTGTTTGTAGAGCTTTATTGCTCGGCAGATATTTCGTACTTTTGCATTTCAAATGCCTCATTAAATTTATGGAATCAATTCTTTCAAACCTAACGGCTGTTTACCATACTTTGGGATGTAAACTGAATTTTGCCGAAACAGCAAGTCTTGAAGACAAGTTGTTTGCGGAGGGAGTACGTAAGGCTGTTAAAGGTGAAAAAGCGGATATATGTATTATTAATACGTGTTCGGTGACGGATGTGGCTGATCACAAGTGCAGGCAGGTTATTCATAAATTGGTGCGCGAAAATCCTGGAGCCTTTGTGGTGGTGTTGGGTTGCTATGCTCAATTGCAACCACAGCGTGTTTCCCAAATCGAAGGTGTTGATCTTGTGTTGGGAATGGAACAGAAGGGAAGTGTGATTGAATACCTGAAGACCATGTTGCCTCAAAAAAGTATGTTGTCTACTTGTGAGGCTTCGGCCATCCATGAGGCTATTGCTGTTCCTACAGGAGATATCCGTACGTTTGTTCCGTCGTGTTCCCGAGGAGACCGTACCCGTTATTTCCTGAAAGTACAGGACGGTTGTAATTACTATTGTACTTATTGTACCATTCCTTTTGCAAGAGGGCGCAGCCGGAACGGAACGATAGCTTCTATGGTGGAACAAGCTCGTGCGGTAGCAGCGCAAGGAGGACGGGAGATCGTGATAACTGGTGTGAATATCGGTGATTTCGGGCAGTCTACCGGAGAATGTTTTTTTGATTTGGTGAAAACATTGGATCAGGTTGAAGGCATTGAGCGTTATCGGATTTCTTCTATTGAACCCAATTTGCTTACTGATGAATTGATTGATTATTGTGCAACATCCCGTGCCTTTATGCCCCATTTTCATATACCGTTACAAAGTGGAAGTGACGAGGTGCTTCGGTTGATGCATCGGCGTTATGATACGGCGCTGTTTGCTGCCAAGATAAAACGGATTAAGACTGTCGTTCCGCACGCTTTCATCGGAGTGGATGTGATTGTGGGAACACGGGGAGAGACTGTTGGGTATTTTGAAGACGCTTATCGTTTTATTCAGTCGCTGGATATTTCTCAATTACATGTATTTAGTTATTCCGAACGTCCGGGAACGCAGGCGTTGAAGATTGAACATGTCGTAACTCCTGAAGAAAAGCATCGGCGTAGTCAGTTGCTGTTGGCGCTTTCGGAGGAAAAACGTAAAGCGTTTTATACACAATTCATCAATACCGAGCGCACTGTTTTGTTGGAACATTCCAAAAAAGGAGGAGTGATGCGAGGTTTTACCGATAATTATATTCGTGTGGAGTTACCGACGGACCGTTTCTCTAATTTAGGTGATAACGACTTGTTACGAGTACGTTTGCAATCGTTTACGCCAGACACTTCGGCGCTGGTTGCTACGCCCGTTTTAACCTCTTCTACACAATGAAGCCGATAGCCGTTGTTATATTGAACTGGAATGGAGCAGCTATGTTGCGCCGTTTCCTGCCTTCTGTTTTACGTTCTGCTGGAGAGTTGGCTACGGTATATGTTGCCGATAATGGGTCGACCGATGATTCCCGTCATTTGGTAGAAACCGAATTTCCGGAAGCCCTGTGGCTGCCATTGGATCGGAATTATGGTTTTGCCGGCGGTTACAATCGCGCTTTACGTCAGATAGAAGAACCGTATTACATGTTGCTTAATTCGGATGTAGAGACGCCAGCCGATTGGTTGCGTCCGCTTCACTCGTATATGGAGCAACACGCCGAAGTAGCAGCTTGTCAGCCCAAGTTATTATGTGAATGTGACCATACGCGCTTTGAGTACGCTGGCGGAAGTGGCGGGTTCATGGATTGGTTGGGATATCCTTTCTGTCGTGGGCGTGTATTTGCCGATGTGGAAACCGATCAAGGTCAATACAATGAGGTGACTACCGTTTTTTGGGCTACGGGAGCTGCATTATTGATTCGCCGGGATGATTTCTGGCAAGTGGGTGGTTTGGATGATCGCTTCTTTGCCCATATGGAAGAGATAGACCTCTGTTGGAGACTGCGTAGTAGGGGAAGAGGGATCGTATGTATTCCCGACTCGGAAGTTTATCACGTAGGTGGCGGTACGTTGCCACAGGGTAATCCGCGTAAAACGTTCTTGAACTTCCGCAATAACCTGTTGATGCTTTATAAAAACCTGCCGCAGGCGGAATTGCGTTCCGTTTTTGCATGGCGTATGTTACTTGATTTTGTGGCTGCCGCCCAGTTTGGTTTAACGGGGCATTGGGGCGAATGCCGTGCTGTGTTCCGTGCATGGAGGGCTTTTCGGAAATTACGTCCGGAAGTCCGTGCCGATCGAATTGAAAATCTGAAATTAACGCGTTGCGTATTTATTCGGGAACGCGTTTCTTTTAGTCTGCTTTGGCGTTATTACGTAAAGCGTCAGCATACTTTTACCCAGTTAATGAAATAAGTCTTTAGTGTATGGAACCAGCTTTATACCTTATACCCGTAACGTTAGGCGAAACACCCATAGATCAAGTGCTTCCTGCTTATAATGGAGATGTGATCAAAGGTATCCGCCATTTTATCGTGGAGGATGTACGTTCAGCCAGGCGTTTTCTGAAACAAGTGGATAAATCGATAAATATTGACGAATTAACTTTCTATCCGATGGGTAAACATGCTTCTCCTGATAGCTTCAGTCGCTATCTGGATCCTTTGCGCAATGGTCTGCCCGTAGGGGTCATCTCCGAGGCCGGTTGTCCGGCCGTTGCAGATCCGGGTTCGGATGTGGTGGCGATAGCTCAGCGGGAGGGATTGCGTGTTGTTCCTTTGGTTGGCCCTTCTTCCATTATTCTGGCTGTAATGGCCTCGGGCTTTAACGGACAGAGCTTTGCTTTTCACGGTTATTTACCGATTGATCCTGCCGCCCGTACCAAGAAACTGAAACAATTGGAATCGTTGGCTTATACCGATCGTCAGACCCAGCTGTTCATTGAAACACCCTATCGTAATGCAAAGATGTTTGATGAAATAGTGCGTACTTGCCGCCCCAAAACACGGCTCTGTGTAGCGGCAGGAATAACCTGTACCAACGAATATATCCATACCCATACGGTGAGTGAATGGAAGAAGAAAGGACTCCCCGACTTAGGAAAAGTACCGGCAATATTTGTGTTGTATCAGTAAAATCATTTGCGGCATTGAGCTTAAAACTCAATGCCGCAAATGATTTTAGTTCCTTCTCGGTTTATTTCAAATGAGTGATAAAGAAGTTGGTCATGCGTGATAGCAGATGGTAACGCGTATTTCCACCGTAAATGCTATGGTTACGATTGGTGTAGATTTGCATATCAAATTGCTTGTCCGCCTGTACCAGAGCTTCGCTATACTCTGTTGCATTCCGGTAGTGTACATTGTCGTCTGCCGTACCGTGCATCAGCAACAAAGCGCCGTGTAGGTTCTTCGCCCGATTGATAGGGGTGATGGCATATCCGGATGCATTCTCTTTGGGAGTACGCATGTAACGTTCGGTAT
>CABSGW010000175.1 GCA_902477365.1 uncultured Prevotellaceae bacterium | reverse complement strand
GGGAACAGTCTGCGCTTCACATTCAAACTACGACTGTCCGGTTTATTAAATAGTTTTGTTTCTAACACGCTTATTCACTCTTTACCACATCCGCCGGATTCTCACGCATCACAACATGAATACGATTTATAATAACCAACGAAACCACAACCAACATTCCCAGCGCTATCAACAAGCCTTGCAGGATATTGATAGAAACAACCGAACTATAATTCTCAAGCCAAAGTTGTATCAGATAATACCCAACGGGGAAAGCTATTGCATTGGCAACAAGTGCCAATAAAATATAACGATACAAATAAGACTGGCACAAATCGCGGAATGTAGCACCGAACACTCGGCGCACGGCAATGCCTTTGCGCTGCACCCGTAAAGTGTAAACGATAAGCGAGAATACGCCAAACAACGTAATCAACAGACTACTTCCTGCTATTACCGAAAATACACGAATATAAGCCTGCTCACGATCATAGTAATGCTGGATAAAACGTTTGAAAGTCTGAATGGCAAAATTTTCTTTCCCGCCCAAATCTGCGATTAATTGCATAACAACCTTTTGTGCTTCCTCCTGCTTTCCCGGCTGGTATTTTATATAAAGACTTCCATCTGTAAACCCTGTTTCCAGGTCATCATCAGCAACATACTCAAACATGTAAGGCGGACTGGCACGATGAAAATTACGAGTCTTGAAATCGACAATGCCCACAGCTCGGACAGCCATATCCGGATGGTAACCAATCACACCGCCATCACCTACTCCCCATCCCATTACTTGTGATGCAGCACGGTTCAATAAAACGGTTTCAACACCATTATCCACGGCCCCTTGGTATATCTTACCCTCCTGAGGCTGGATACCAAAGAAATTAAAAGCTTTAGGAGACATATACATAATATATATATGATACTCTTCGCCATTCCGCTCAAAGTTAAAATTAGATTGGTTGGACGATTCAAAGAAATCGCGCTTCAGCAAAACGGCATCTTCCAAACATGAATATCCTCCACTACGAATGGCCGGAACCAAAGTCTGCTGTACACTATGTACAGAAAGTCCGGCTTCTTCACAACGGATACGGAACATATTTTCTGTCTGGAATCCCAAATCGGTATCGACCAGCAAGCGGAACTGGCGGTATCCGGTCACGAAGACCAACATCAGTAGAGCACAGACCGCGAACTGGACAAACAACAAGTTGACATAACCGGTCTTAGGCTTTACGGCGTTGCCGAATGAATGATGGTAGCTACGGCGTATAACCGAAAATACATACAGCATACCCAGGCCTATCAAACCGACCATGATTCCGAAACATACATAAAACCGTCTGTATACCAAGGTACTTTCGCGTTCCAGCCCCGACCAATACGTTATCAACTCCAAAGACACGGCGGATATAAAGAACACCAGCACCAGCGGAATCAGTAACTGAGACAGCAACCAACCGGCATTGGAACGAACACTCGCTCCCAAGCCGATGCGTAATTTGTACTCACGCAGACGCCCCAGGAACATGGACAGCAGAATAGAAAGAAAGTTGAACACGGCCGCCAAGAGCAGCAGCAAAGACATCAATGTAAAAGAAACAGGATACAGGTAAGCGTGAAAATAAGTATCATAGTCCACCACCGAAGCAACATGGCGTATAGGGATGAATTCCAAACTGAACTCGTCTATCGTCTTGGAAAGACGCTTTTTCAGGGCATCCAGGTCGGTTGTCTTGACAAACAACTTGTAGGACCAGAAAGACGGGTTATAAGTAGCCGCTGGCGTATTGACCAGAACCTCAAAAGGAACAGACGTGTAAGCATGGGTGTTTTCGGCCACTCCGGTCACCGTCAACACGCCACCATTCCCCTCCTTCAATGTTTTTCCAACTGCATCAGCTTGTCCGAAGTTTGCCTCGGCAAAGCGTTTGGTAACAATAACATTGCCCGGCCTATCAAAAACAGTACTTATATCACCATAAAGCAATTTCACATCAAACGCATCCAGAAAAGATGAATCTGTCCGCATGACGTCACCATCCTTCAAAGCGATCTCACCCCCTTCTTCATTAAAAAATGTACCGTAATACCGATTAAAAGGTATTGCCTCCGCTTCGGGAATCGTATCAAACATGGCACATAAATTACCGGACAAGACATCACTGTAATTATCCGAAAAATTCTTATGACAAACCCCATAAAGATTTTCGTGTCCATTCCGGAAGGAATCGTAATGTATCTCATTCCACAACCAATTCCCACTAAAAGAGAAACTGACCAACCCTACGACCAATCCGAACAAGGAGAAGAATGTCTGCAATTTGTTCTTCGATATAGTTCGGACGGATTGTTTTAAATTCAAGAACAACAATTTCATAATTCCAAATTTTTAACTACTATCAAACTACTGTAACACTAATTCTTGTACATCACCAAAACGGCTATAACCCGTAGTAATCACCTTATCGCCGGCCTCTAATCCCTCCGTCACTTCATATTGTTGCGGATTCTGGCGTCCTATTGTAATCGGCACACGAACCGCTTTCGATCCGTCTTTCGTGACCTTATAAATCCAACGCCCTCCCGTCACCGAATAGAAATCACCGCGTGGAATGACGATAGCCTGCTCCGGTTGTCCTAATTCTATCTGCACGCGAAATGTTTTACCAACACGAACATTATCCGGAACAACGCCCGTAAAAACCAAATCCACTTCAAATGTCCGGTCACTCTTCACCTCCGGAACTACTTTTGTTACTTTCAGTCCGAACTTCTTATTCTTATAAGTAATTGAAGCGGGCAGACTGCTGACAATACGGTCTATATAAAACTCACTCAGCGATGTATGTACCTTATACTGGCTCAACACCTTTATCTCGCCAATCGACTCACCGGCTGAGACTCTCTGTCCGGGAGTAACGTTCACAAAACTGAGCTGTCCTTCCATCGGTGCCGTCACTACCAAACGTTCCAAGCGTTCACGACCGCGCTCAAACTTTTTCAATTCACGCTCGCGATCCGCCTCAAGTAAACTGCGCTTGATACGAGTCATTGCCGAATCGTGCTTCAAGCTTTGACGTTGCAGTTCTGCCGCTTTCACTTTATATTTGTATTCATCTTCGGCCACCTTGAACTGTGCCTTACTTGAATATCCCATCTGGAATTCTTTCTCGTCCAATTTATACCGCTCGCTAATGCTCTGCAACTCATACTCGTTCTGCAAAGTCTGTTGTTTCAGGTTCAGACTCTTTTGCTCCATCTCTATTTCCTGTTCCCGATAAGCGATCATTTGTTTTTCAAGTGCATCTCGCTGCTCCTCGATGTCACGTTCCAAATCAGGATTCGACAATACCAGAATCGTGTCACCTTTCTTCAACAAGTTTCCCTCTTCTCCGGTAATACGTTCCACACTACCGGCCTCACGTGTATTCACTTTCAGTGTCAGGATAGGCTGTACCACTCCCTCGGTTTCCACATACTCCATGAATTTACCATGTTTGACCTCTGCCACCAACAGTCCTTCCGTGTCAATACGCAAACGGCGAGGCCCAAGTCCCAATACCAGTGCATAAACAGCAAATGCCACAAACACCACTCCTCCTGCGATATACCACTTATAACGTATATACCAAGGCTTCTTTTTAATCTTAATATCCATCGTATTCTTCTTATTTAGCTATATTCTCCAATAACCGGTCATAATCCGCCTCTAACGGAATTCGTTTCTCAAAATCAAAAAGCGTCACACTACGTAATGTATAATACAGACTCCAATAAGTATAGAGCGACGAAATGTAATTACTCCGCGCATTATCACGTTCCGAAATAGAGGCATTCAAGTCCAGAATAGTAGATTTTCCCAACAAATAGAGTCCACGTGCCACGTCGTTACGCCTGCGGGCCATTTCGTCAGCACGCGCTGCAATACGAACACGCTGCTGCTGCAAATTAAACTGATTCACAAGTTTCCGCACATTCATATCAAAGTCTAACCGACTCTGCTCAACCTGCGTATCCACCAGATCCTGATTGGAGCGGGCCACACGCACACGCCCTTTTCCGCGCCCCCAGTCCAAGATAGGCAATGACACACCCATACTTATATATTGTTGGTCAAGCGGATTCTTATAAGCCTTATCCAAACGATTGGCTGTTTGAGTCAGACCGAAACGCATATACAAATCGGCTTTCAGACCAGCGTTAGACTTGGCTTGCGCCACCGAACTACGTGCCTCCAGTTTCCGACGTATCATATTCTGGATATCGGGGCTGTTCTGGTTGGCCTGCAACAAAGCCTCGGGCAACGACACCGTAAAGCCGGGCAAACTGTCATTCACCTCTACCCTCAGTTCCGTTTCTTCCTGTATATTCAAATAGGAACGTAACTCCTGCACGCAATTGTCCATCTCAATTTGTGCTTTCATGCGATTGGCCTCTTCTGTCAGTTTATTCAATTCCAATTGCAACATCTCGCTTTCCGGAATACGCCCTATTTCATAACGTCCCCGCCCAAAAGCGGCCAGCGTATCGGCATTGGCATAATTAAAACAGGCCATTTCGTAATTGCTTTGCGCCATTGCCAAGTCAAAAAACTTACTCACGGCACGTTCAGCAACCAGTTCCAATGTCTCAACATAGTTCTTCTTGGCTTCAGTGTAGCGCACCGGTTCAATGCGTCGGTCCCACTTCAGGCTATTATAACCGAAAAGTGACTGCCTGATACCAAAATTCACCGGCGAAGATTGCCACGAGAAGCTATGGTCATTGAGCTGGTCAATCCGTTGTAACGAACTTTCCAGAAACACGTAGCCGCCCGTCCAGGGTATGTTCTGCGTCAAACTCATTGTCAAATCGGAACTGAGCACATTCTGTTCCAAAAAACGGAGACTACCGTCATTCTGCGTAATTTTATTGATCGAACGGTTCAATGACGGGTCAGCACTCAAACTCAATGAGGGTAAATAGTTGGCGCGGTAATAACGGTAGTTCCAATAAGCCGAGCGGAACGTATGGCGGGCCGCCTCAGCATCGGGCGACTGTTGCTGGGCCATCTGCACCACACGATCCAACGTCAGCGCACGTACCGGCCCCTGTGCCATCACCGGGGCCGACAACAAAAACAGTAGACAAGGATATAACGATTTTCTCATTTCTTTTTCAATTTACACCTGTCATCACACAAAAACCATGCCAATCCGATAACAAGCTACAAACCAACAAACTACAAAAACAGAGCTATACAACAAGGTGTGCGAAACCGCACAAAAAACGTGCGGACACGCACATACAGCACACGCTTTTTATACGTAACTTTGCAACCAAACCTATGATACTATATGGAACAACTTGGAAAAATATTAATCGTCGACGACAATGAGGACATTCTGTTTGCCCTCAACCTGTTGTTGGAGCCGATTGTTCAAAAAGTGAAAGTGACGAAAAATCCGGAACGTATTGACTATTTTCTGGATACCTTTCAGCCGGACATTATCCTGCTCGACATGAACTTC
>CABSGW010000174.1 GCA_902477365.1 uncultured Prevotellaceae bacterium | reverse complement strand
GTTGTCGCCATCGAGCAGTGAAGCCATCCGGTATGAATAAACGACTATGAAATGGTACTTGAATTATAAACACTCACAGGAACTGCTCATCCATCTCTTGGCATGGGTGTTCCTGTTTTGTTTGCCACCGATGCTGATCGGACGGGCCAACGAACGTCCCGGCCAAGAGGAAATGTTTCGTATGATGGGGCCTCCTTTGGCCATGGCCATGGTGTTCTACCTCAATTATATATGGCTTGTTCCCCAACTGCTGTTCAATAAAAGAAATAAAGCCTACGTCCTCTCCAATGTGGCGTTCTGCATCGGTATGCTGTTCTTCACCCATCTGTGGTTTGAGCTGGTCAATGCCTATTTTCACAGTACTCCCCCTCCTCCCAAAAACAGTATGGGATTCTGGGGCTTCCTGTTGTTCCGTCTGCGCGACTTCATTCTGTTCGGACTGATTGCAGCACTGGCCGCCACCATCCGTATGAGTAAAAAATGGCACGAAGCTGAATTGGGCAGGCAAAAGGCCGAACTGAAAAGGATTGAAGCCGAACTGAAAAACCTACACAACCAAATCAATCCGCACTTTCTGCTGAACACCCTGAACAACATCTATGCCCTGATTGCTTTCGATACGGACAAGGCACAACAGGCGGTACAGGACCTCAGCCGATTGTTGCGTCATCTGCTTTACGACAATAATCAGGATTTCATCCCGCTGAATCGTGAACTGGAATTTCTGAAAAACTATGTGGCACTGATGAAAATCAGATTGTCATCTAATGTAGACTTGCAATTCCATATCGACATTCCAAGCGAAAACCCGATCCGGGTAGCTCCGCTTATCTTCATATCTTTATTTGAAAATGCCTTCAAACACGGCATCAGCCCGGTCAAACCGAGCTTTATACATATCAAAATCTACAGTTCCGGTCCCGACACCTTAAGCTGTTCTATCGAAAATTCTTATTTTCCTAAACAAAGGAACGACATCAGCGGCAGCGGCATCGGTCTGGAACAAGTCCAGAAACGTCTCGACCTGATTTATCCCGACAAATATGAATGGACCAAAGGCTGTGATGAAAACGCTACGGTCTACAAATCAATATTAACGATACACACTACCACAAAATGACTCTTAAATGCGTAATCATAGATGACGAACCGCTGGCATTGGAACTGATGGAAAGCTATGTCCGCAAAACACCTTTCCTAGAACTATGCGGCAAATACAACAGTGCCGTCATGGCACTGAACGACATCAATTTCAGGAACATCGACTTGTTGTTTTTGGACATACAGATGCCCGACCTCAACGGCTTGGAATTATCCCGGATGCTCCCCCAAGACACCCGTATCGTTTTTACCACGGCTTTCGATCAGTATGCGTTGGACGGCTTCAAAGTCAATGCTTTGGATTATCTGCTCAAGCCTATTAACTATAATGAATTCTTGACTGCCTCCCGTAAGGCTTTGGAATGGTTTGAGCTGAAACATCAGGCAAATCCTTCCCGTGAAGAGGACTTTATTTACGTAAAATCCGACTATAAACTCGTTCAAATCCGGTTGGAAGACATACTCTACATCGAAGGACTAAAAGACTATCTGAAGATTTATACGGAAAACGACCCTCGCCCTGTCCTGACACTTATCAGCATGAAAAGTATGGAAGAACGCCTGCCGTCTCCCCGATTCATGCGAGTACACCGCTCTTACATCGTACAGATGAACAAAGTGAAAACATTGGATAAGGGACAAATCATTTTCGGCAAAACCCGCATCCCCATTTCAGACACCTATAAAACAGATATTACGGCCTACTTGAACAAGTATCTCTTATAAAAGGTACAAAAATGACTAAAACAGAAGGCTCGTCTGCCCGATATTGCTTTTCTTTTATTAAATTTGCGCAGAACTTCAAAAAGATTGAACCCATGAGAAAAATTCTATTATTGCTATTATGCGTACCGATGTTGGTTTGCGCAAAATCCAAAAGAGATGACAGTAAATATCTGGTCGGTGCCGTACCTGAAGTGAACGGACAAGTGCTGTTCCAGCAAACCTTTGCCGTGGAAGGCAAAAACAAACAGCAGATATACGACGTGATGAAAGCCTACCTCAATCAGTTAATGAAAGGGGAACAGCAAATGAAAGGTACCAAAATGGCTATGGAAGATGCCTCTACCGGTACGCTGGTCGGACGTTTCGAAGAATGGATGATATTCAAGAAGAAACCTTTCGTCTTGGACCGCACCCGTTTCCGTTATTTGCTCACCATAAAATGTTCCGACGGGAAGTGTCACATGGAACTGACGCAAATCAGTTACTATTATGAGGAAGATTTGGACGGGTATAATGGCCGTACCTACAAGGCGGAAGAATGGATCAATGATGCCAACGCCCTCAACAAAGCTCAAAACAAGTTGCTGTGGGGTTCCGCCAAGTTCCGTCGCAAAACGGTAGACCGCGTAGAAGAAATCTTCACCGGAGCACGCGACGCTTTTGAGCAACCGGCAAAAGAAGAACACCGGGCCACGAAACTCATCGAATAAAAAGGGCCATTATCTATAAAAATGAGGTTGTGTCTAGAAGGCACAACCTTTTTTATTGGGATTTGAAACTTGGAAATACTAAATTCATGTCTATGGATTTTCAAATATATTCGTAGAGATTTTGAACGAATAAAAGGACTTTTATGGATACAAAGCAGTGCATGATTGTAGATTTGGAACGGCGAGGAAACAAACGGATGTTTATCACGGAACAAGTTGCTTCAATAAATGAGAACAAAAATGGGCTTTGGACGGTGCGGTTCTTATCCTCTTCTCGTGTGTTCAATTATAATCACTCCAGACTACTTTATCTCACTCATCCGGAAACAATAGATATTAATGAAAAGGGGCTGTATGTCAAGAACTGGCATATTACAAATGCAAGTGAATTGCTCTGCTTTACCGACGGGCGGTATACGTTTTATCGAGTGGCATACACCAATGGTTATTATGAAAATCTTGATGGTAATGATGTATATGTAACCCGTACACCGATCGATAAGAATGGAGGGTCAAAATGGGAATATCTCCGCAAATTGGCTGTTGAAACAGGCCTGATAATGGAGGATAATGAGAATATTCTCTTGAAACAATATAATTTAGTGGATTTGAATCGCGACAACGTACCATTGACGCAGTATCTTGGTGACAGAACGAAGTTAGCTATCTATCGCGAGCCAAAACAGATATTTTATCCTTTTGGTTGTAATGCAAGCCAAAAGACTGCCGTGGAAACTGCATTGACGCATCAGGTAAGCATCATTCAAGGCCCTCCAGGAACAGGCAAAACGCAAACCATACTGAATATCATTGCCAATCTGTTGTTAGCAAATAAAACGGTATTGGTCGTGTCGAACAACAATTCTGCCGTTGAAAATGTGGCAGAAAAGCTCGAAGGGGAGAATCTTGGCTTTATTGTGGCCAAATTGGGCAGTGTGCAGAATAAGGAGGCTTTCATCGCTAACCAATCCGATTATCCGGATATGAGCGGTTGGGTGATAGAAGAAGAACCTGTAAAACAGCAAGCACAAAACTCGCTTCATACCGTAGCCCAAGGATTTGACGCTCAGATGCGTCAAGCCCAGTTGAAGGCAGAATATGATGCATTACTGAAAGAAGCGAAGTATAATGATATGCTTCAGCAGAAATCATCCGGCAAAGAATGGTTGCACGGCAAACGCTCTTCCAAACTGATGAAACTACTCAATCTTTATCAACTAAAGATAGAGAATAGAACGAAACCAGACTTATGGTTTCGTTTGAAGTGGGCATTTTTATTAGGTACGAAGATGTTTTCATTTCTCGGAGGAAAACCATCGGATGTGGTCGCAGACTTGGAATCGGCCTATTATTTTTCCCGTAAAACTGAAATAGAACAAGAGTTGGATGCTATTGCTACGACACTCCTATCCATTGACATCAAGCGGTGTGCGACAGAGTTGCGTTCTGCTTCTCTCTTGATATTAAAGAACAAGATGGCTAAACGCTATCAGACTTTTGAAAGGCAAAAGTTTACCATTAAAGATATTAAACCGAAAACCAAGGAGTTTTTGAAAGAATATCCGGTTGTACTTAGCACTACCTATTCGGCCAAAAGTTGTATCAGTAAGGATATGGTCTTTGACTACGTGATTATGGACGAGGCATCACAGGTAGACATAAAAACAGGTGCGCTGGCATTGTCCTGCGCCATGAATGCCGTAATAGTGGGTGATGACAAGCAGCTTCCTAATGTGATCAGCAGGGAAGAAGTGAAGGCATTGAACGCCATCCAATCTACGTACAATGTGGATGACAGATATAATGCAGCCACACACAGTTTCCTGCGATCTTGTATAGAAGTATTTAAGGATGCACCGGTTACATTACTCCGTGAGCATTATCGTTGTCATCCCCAAATAATCGAATTCTGCAACCAAAAGTTTTATGACGGCGAATTGGTGACTATGACCACAGACCACGGCGAGGATAAGGTATTACAAGTTATACGAACAGTTAAAGGGAATCATGCTCGTGGGCATTTCAACCAACGTGAAATTGATGTGATAATCCAAGAAGTGATGCCTGAATATGCGGATACGGGCACTGTGGGTATCATTACTCCCTATCGTTCACAGGCAGAAGAAATCAATAAGGCTATTGGGACTGATATTGCCAGTACAGTGCATAAATATCAAGGACGTGAATGCGACACTATCATTATGAGTACGGTGGATAACACTCCAACAGAATTCTCTGATGACCCCAATCTGCTCAATGTAGCAATCTCGCGTGCCAAAAAACATTTGTGCATAGTAACCAATGGCAATGACATGCCGCAGGACACAAACTTAGCCCAACTCATCGCATATATCCAGTACAATAATTTTGGGGTAAAGGAAAGTAAACTCCATTCTGTGTTTGATTTGCTATACAAGCAATATACGGCAGAACGGCTGGCATACGAACAGGCTCACCCTGTTGTGTCAGGATACTTGTCTGAAAACCTTATGTTTGATATGCTGGTCAAAGGCATAGCCAAGTCGGAATTGGCAAACACAGAAGTCTTGTGCCACTATCCCCTGTCAAGATTGATTGCAGACTGGGATGTGCTGGACGAGCAGGAAAAGGCTTTTGCTGAAAGTCCTCTTGCACACGTAGACTTCTTGATTTATAACTCCCTCACCAAACGACCGATTCAAACAATCGAAGTGGACGGTTGGCATTTTCATAGAGAGAGTAAAGCCCAACAATCGCGTGATGCCCTCAAAGACCGAATACTCACAAAGTTTGGATTGTGTCCGCATCGTATTTCCACAACGGATACAGTGAATGAGGAAGCGGTTATGAAGATGCTTCTGGCAACGTCATAAAAGGATAAATGCTAGACTTATCTTATACGCATAACATTATGATGTTTCAAGTTTTCCCGGGTTTTCGTAAAAATTCGGATGATATGGAACAACGGAGCATGTTTGAACTCCTCGAAATCCGTCGATTTCA
>CABSGW010000173.1 GCA_902477365.1 uncultured Prevotellaceae bacterium | reverse complement strand
GTACGGACAAAGGGTTACAAAAAAGCCTCCTTATCCGTGTTTGTTGTGTAGGGAAACAAACGGGTAAGGAGGCTTGGATTTTTAAAAGACAGCTATTCCTTTTATAGCGAATTGACGTATTCGGCGAGGTCATCAATCTCTTGTTTGGTGAGAGATACCCCTTTCGTACCATGCTGGTGGACACTGAAAACTTCCTGCATTGTTCCGGCGCGGCCATCGAACAAGTAGGGGGCTGTGCGCCATACTTCGCGTAAGGTAGGAGTGTCCCACCCTTGTTTGAACTCGATGTCGTTGCCTATGCGGTGCATTTTCTGGTCTGTATAGTACGGGCCGCTGTGGCAGTGGCCGCATTTGAGGCGGTTGAACAGTTTTTCGCCCCTGCGTGCCTTTTCTGAAAGTTGCCCGTTGACCAGATAGGGGCTTGGTACGGGGGTAAGACTTTTGAGGTAGGCATCGACACAGGCCGCGTAATCTTCGGGTATTTCATGAAACTGGATGTATTTGTAACCGGCACGCACGGCGGTTTCTGCATTGGCCCGGATGCCGGAGATCATACAGGGAGGTGTTGCATGGGTAAAGAGCATACTTTTGCAGTTTTTGGGATTTCCGACTCCGTCATTGACTAAGTCCCAGTTGAGTCCGTCGGTACGCGCCTCTCCCGGATGACAGCCGTTGCATGACTGCCAGTTTTGGAAGCAATAGTGGGCATCGTTGAAATATTTTTCTCCGCGTTGTTCGATAGTTTCAGTACGTTGTTCTACTAAGGAAAAACTTTGCCGTTTTTGCGGTTCTTGTAAAGGAACGATGTTTAATGTGTCCGAGAAATAAGTACTGATATAGGCCTTGCCGTTCACAAGGGCGAAGCTACGAGGTCCATTCCCCTGCAAGGCGATGCGCTGACGTAATGTGCCGTCGTTCAGGAAGCGCAGGTCATACGAGAGAGAGGCCTTGTCCGTTTGTGCCAGGTATTTCTTCATTAGTGCCTGATAGTCGATGATACTGATTTCATGTGTACCGCTATGACTTACAACCAGGTGGGTGGAGTCGCAGTGTACATCCCATACTCCGGCTGCGCCGCGGTCGGGTTCGTCCAGCAAAATCGCTCCTCCGTAAGCGAGTTCTTTGGTGTGGATGACGCTTACGGCACTGGTATTCATCCAGCCTTGTTGTAGTTGCGTGGTCGGTACTTGGAATCGCCCAAGGTTGTGTGTGACAAATATGTAATCGCCATCGGGAGAAAGGGTTATTCCTCTTAGCGCATTGCTGCCGTTGGCCAACTGAATATCTTTTATTTTGGTGAAGGAAGCTACGTCGATGACCGAAACACAAGCTGCGGCAGTGTCCTTGTCGGCACGCCCTGCGGGCAGGAAGTTAGCGACAAATAAGTGTCTTCCGTCACGGCTTAACACCGCGGCACAGGGTTCGCGGAGTACTTTGACAGTGCGTATGCGATGAGGTGTTGTGGTCAAGTCTATGTCGGAAAGGGTTGTGGAGAACCGATTGCATACATACAGATGGGTGTGATCGGAATTAAGTAATGGTGCACAAGCCCCCGATCCGGTAGCGATAAACTGTTGGGTATTGGCGGATTGGGTGGCGTCTATAATGGTGATGCCGCCTTGCCCTTCAGCCGTACTGACATAGAGCTTTTTCCCATCGCTTGCCAGGCCGGTAGGTGATGCATTGAGTTTCCAGGTTTGTAGGCAATCAAGTCCTTCTGTGGTGTACAGACCTATTTGTTTCGTTCCTTTTTGCGTCATGAGCAGGTGGCCGCCCATCGGTTCTATATCCGTTACGAAGAGAGGGGTCTTTTCTATTTTTGTCTCTTTCAGTTGCGTGAATGCACTCATGAACATGAGGGCGTGAAGGGCGATGGTTCCGCCTATCCACCATTTGCGTAATCGGGATTTATTCATGACTGTTTTGTTTTTGTCGTTCTTGTGTCGCGATGGACGTTGTGAGCTGGTTGAACCGGGGAAGGATCGTTTGTTCATATTCCCGGGTATGGGCTGTTGAGGGGACAAAACGGTTTACATCTGTGTGTAGCCGGTCAATGGCTTCGTATCCGTTCCATACGCCTAGTCCGTTGAGTGCCAGAGCTGCTGCTCCCAATGTGGCTGCGGATTGGTTGATTGAGGTGGTTTCGACCGTACAGGCGTAGATGTTGGCAAACAACTGCATCCAAAATGCATTTTTTGCCCCTCCGCCAACCATGAGCATATCTTCCGTGAGAGGGGAATGGGTTCGAAGGGCATCTAATGCAATACGTAAATTGAGGGCGATGCCTTCCAGTGTGGCTCGTAAGAGGTCGGCGCGGGTATGTTGCAAGCGTAATCCGGAGAAAGCGCCGCTCATGTAGGGAACGGGTTCCAGCATTGAACCACCGGCCAGGCTTGGATTGAATAAAACACCATTGGCTCCTACAGGTGACTGCATTGCCAGGCGGGTCATCGCCTCGTAAGCATCGATACCGGTTTCTTTTTCCCTCTCGATGAGATCGGGGCAACAGGTATTACGTACCCATTGTAGGCTTGTGCCAGCCGAAAAGATACATGTGGCCGATGCATACATATCCGGAAGCACATGGGCGAAGACATAGGTGCGGTTTTGGGTATCCAGGATAGGTGTGCTTGATACATGTGCAATCCATGCCGAGGAACCTAAAGAGGTATATGTTCTGCCGTTGCAGATGCCTTTCGCTCCCAGCGCCATGCAAGAATTGTCAACACCGCCTGCAACTACTTTGATACCGGCTGGAAGACCGGTTTCGGCCGCTGCCTCAGGAGTGATTTCTCCGATAATCCAGTCGGAAGGAAGGGGCTCGGGGAACAAATTGGAAGGAATGCCTGATAGCTGGATCAGTGCGTCATCGTATGCCCATTTCTGCAAATCATATACACCACTTCCCGAGGCATACGAGTGGTCTGTGTACATCTTGCCTGTGAAACGGTAATTGCAATAATCTTTTGTTCCGAGAAACTTCGCTGTTTGGGCAAATAGCTCGGGTTCGTGTTGGCGATACCACATCATCTTGAATACACTGTAACAAGCCGGTGGAAAGCCGTTTCCAGTGCGCATGTACCATGCCTGATAGTCTGTTTGGCTGAAAAAGGTCTCTGCCTGTTCCAAAGCTCGCTGGTCGTTCCAGAGGGGGGTGGTCCCGCATAGTAGTTTTCCATCGTGTCCGATGGGCACGACGCCCAGACTATGGCCGGAGATGGCTAGTCCGATGATATTTTGTGCGACAGATGTTCCGGCCTTTCCAAGGAGGAGTCGTGTGGTTTGTATAATGGCATTCCACCAGTCTTCGGGGGCTTGTTCCTGCCAGTCGGCTTGCGGGTGATAGGTAGGATAAGCCATGAACGTGCTTTCAACGATTTTTCCTTCGGCTGATACCAGGGAGGTTTTTATACCGCCTGTTCCCAAATCATAACTAATTACATATGGTGCCATAGGCTATATCTTATTTATTGATTTCCTGCATGATTTGTATGGCTGATTTATAACCTATCCCGAAACGTGAGACTCCCATACCCCGCATCGTGTTGAGCATCTCCAAAGAACGTACACCGCCTGCTACTTTTAGTGGGATGGCATCTCCTACGCTTGCTTTAATTAGTTCGATGTGATGTAGTGTGGTGCTGCCAGCCCATCCTGTTCCGGTTTTCAGGAAGGCAACTTCACAGTCACAGACGATTTGAGCGGCTTTGGTGATTTCTTCATCGGTAAGCAAGGGAACTTCGATGATCACTTTCAAAGGAAGCGGGGTTACCACTTCTTTAACAGCCAGAATATCTTCTTTCACCTGTTCGTACATGCCTGATTTCAGTTTTCCGATGTTCATAACCATGTCTATTTCGCTGCATCCTTTTGCTTTCAGCTCTTGCGCGGCGAAACATTTGGTAGCGGTCGTTTCTCCACCTGAAGGGAAACCTACGATTCCCCCGATGCCTACGTCCGGGATACGGCTGACCCGTTCCTTGATACCATCTATCATTGACGGCATCGTGAAGATACAGATAAACGGATAGGTTTCGGCGGCTTGTATAATGTCCTCTATTTCGGCTTGTGTAGAGTCGGCTCTGACAGCACTAATATCTATCATGCGGGCAATGGCTCTTTGATTTATCTTTTCCATATGGGTTGTTCTGTTAGTTGGTTTTGTCGTATCTTTTTTGCTTGTTGACGATACTCTGCGTGTGTGCTTGCTGTTCTTTCAGTTGTTCGGCATATTTGCGTAACATCGCCTTGTGACGTTCGCAGGGAACAAGGTCTTTCTCAATGTCGCCCCGAGGCGTTTCCTTCAAGCGCTTACGTCCTGTGCGTATCAAGTCGAGTGCGCGTGCATATTTTTCCTTATCATTGCGCACGCTGTCCAGACACGGACTGAGTTCCGGACGGTCAAAGGCAATTTGCGCCGGCATTTTGCGGGTAAAGCCATTCAGATACCAGAAGTTGATGCGTGTCAGTTTGCCAAGTTCGGCCATCTCCTCGTTCGTCAGGGGACAACGTCCGGCCATGGTGTTGTCGAATGCCGATTCGTACACCGGATAATACACACCGTTCATATCCATCCAGGTGTATAACATTTCCTTTTCGCTTTTTGACAGCTTGACGCCATGGTGTCCTTGATCGATTATCTTAGTCAGCTTACTTGCGTGGGTTCCCCATGAATAGGCCGGTTGTATATCGGCAGGTCCACCTCCTACGAGTGTTACGGCTTTCTTGAAGTTCAGGTTGACGTAAGCCGCGTTAAAAAATGGATTCATGTCCTTGGCCAGTACCAGTTTTTCCCGGTTCTTAGGATCGAAGTCATGACAACGTACACAATGTTTGTCCAAAATAGGTTGCACATGTTCCATAAAGGAGAATTTCACCGGCTCTTTTCCTCGCCATGGAATCAGCTTTTGGGCTTTCTTTGAGAGGGCAAAGGGTCTTTTTCCCATTGGAACGGGGATACTTAGACGGTCTTCGTGGCAACCGATACAGCCGTTCACTTCGCCCGGCATCAGGCTTACGCCGCTTCGCATG
Source organism: uncultured Prevotellaceae bacterium (assembly GCA_902477365.1). Lineage (GTDB taxonomy): Bacteria > Bacteroidota > Bacteroidia > Bacteroidales > Bacteroidaceae > Alloprevotella. Next base: position 536 of record CABSGW010000173.1, on the reverse strand, counting down.
GACTGGATCATCTTTTTGTCCTTATCCAGCAGTTGGAAGAATACATGCTTACCGGCAGGAACTTCGAAGAATGCAGAGCCATCGGCTTCAACCGGTACCTCTCCCAATATCTGTTTGTTCTCGAAACTATGCCAGTTGAGTGCGGGTGCCTGTTCTCCCTGTCCGTTCCAGCCTCCATAGGTCCAACTGCGTTTTTCGGGCGATTCAATCACGCGCAAATATTTCACTACGCCTTTTTGAACACCTTGCATGTGTGTGCCTTCATATACGTTCTCCACATAGAAACTACCGTTCTTGTCGGTGAAGTTACGCATGAAGGGCAGGCTGGACGGCTTGTTGCGCGGTTTGATGATCATGGGGTCGAACAAGCTCCGTGTTCCTTCCAATAACAGTTCTTCGTTGCCAGTCCGATTTACCAGATAAATACCCATTTTGGCATCGTTTACGGCATTCCACATGCCACGCTTGCACCAGATGGTGCGTGACACCAAGATGGATTGTGCATCGAGCGGGAAGGGATCTTCATAAAAGTTTTC
>CABSGW010000172.1 GCA_902477365.1 uncultured Prevotellaceae bacterium | reverse complement strand
GGCATCTTGTTGAAACAAGATGCCCAGTCCGTTCTACAAAGTAACTAAGGATATAACCAATTAGTACCGCTATTCCAACATCATCCATTGGATACAATTCCCACACTACACAGATTGCAAACCATGTATAAATCTCACTTTTAAACATTACCAGTACGAAACGATAAAAATACCCACTTATTCAACAGTTAACTTAGATTTATCTGTTTATATTCAACAAACACAGATACACAGAGTACCTTGCTATTTTTGTAAATCGTAAACAAATCTAAAAAACACAGAGTTTTTCATTTCAAACTAATTGAAACTGCGGTTTTATCATTAAATTTGTGCTATATAACATAGTCTTCATACATATTATACTAGAAAGATAAACAATGACAAACGAAGAAGCTTTGGAAAAAATGGCCGATTTATGGCAGTTCCTGAATGAAAAGCAGCGTTGTCTTCTTTCTAAAAAGTTAATTCTTCGTCATTACAAACAAAATGAATGGATTTATCGGGAAAACGATACACCCAATCAGTTGTTATGTCTGCTCAAAGGAAAAATCAAGGTTACGAAATGTGGCATTACGAACCGAAATCAGATTATCCGTGTTGTGAAACCGATTGAGTATTTTGGCTATCGTGCTTATTTTGCCGGAGAAAACTATGTTACGGCTGCATCTGCATTCGAGCCGTCTATTGTGGGCATGATTCCGATGGAAAACATCCTGCAAATACTCAATGCCAACAATCGGCTGGCGCTTTTCTTTATGCGAGAACTATCTATTTATTTAGGAAACGCCGACAGCCGCACACTCAGCCTTACCCAGAAACACATCCGCGGTCGCCTGGCCGAATCGTTACTCTTGCTTAAACATAGTTATGGTTTTGAAGAAGATGATTCTACGCTGACAATCACCCCCACACGCGAAGACTTGGCAAATCTGTCGAACATGAACACGGCAAATGCCATTCGCACACTTTCTGATTTTGCGGCAGAAGGACTTATTGCCGTCAATGGCCGCCGCATAACCATACTCAGGGAGGACGAGCTCAAAAAGATTTCTCGCCTTGGTTAAGTCATCTCTTCAAACCAATCTATTACTTTCTGCACTTTGTCTTCCATCGGAAGCATGGCATCTAGCCACTTAATGGCTATACCGCGTCGTTCCATCCCCCGAAACCAAGTCATCTGCCTTTTCGAAAACTGCCTGATGGCTACTTCCAAACCTGTAAACATTTCATCATAACTTATCTGTCCCGTTACGTAAAGCGTCAGATATTTATATTCAAGGCCATAATAAATCAGGTCTTCAGGTGCAATACCATCTTCCAACAACTTCCTAACCTCATCTACCATTCCATCGTTCAAGCGTTGTTCCAGACGGTTCTTAATTTTTGTCCAACGCGCCTCACGATCTATCTGCAAGCCAACATTCAGGCTTCGCAACGTAGGAAAGGAACGTTCAGACACATTCACTGCCCGATAATATTCCTCTATTTCAATGGCACGAATGGCTCGTTTGGGAGTATCTACGTCTGTTGTATTATGCAATGTTTTGAACGTTGACAACAACTGCGTCAACTCTTCCATTGTTTTTCCCTCAAGGCTCGCACGCAACGCTTTATTTTCGGGTACAGGCAGCAAACGATAGCCACGTAAAACCGACTCCAGATACAACCCGGATCCACCACAAACTACAGGAATTTTGCCATTGTTCCGAATCGCCTCATATGCATTTAAAAAATCACGCTGATACTCGAATACATTATATTTTGTCCCAGGCTCTACAATATCAATCAGGTGATAACCTATAGCCTTACCATCAACCACATAATCTTCCAGATCTTTACCCGTACCTAAGTCCATACGCCGATAGACCTGCCGACTGTCCGCACTAATCACCTCTGTCTGCAACAAGGCTGCCAAACGCACTGCCAATTCCGTTTTTCCTGACGCCGTAGGACCCAGCACCGTTATCAAATCAACCATCTTTTGTTTTTCCATTTCATGCAAAAGTAAACATTGTTCCTTAATACACAACCTTCTTTTTTTAGTTTGTATCTGGTCATTTCCGTTACTCACAAGATTGAATAACTAATTTCAACTGTTCCCAAGCAGATTCATCCAAGACGTTACGATAGGTAATACTTTTTTGTTGTGCCTTCTTGCGAATATGAGTAGCCCTTTTTTCTGAATCGGGATGCGTACTGATCCATTCCATGAGTTCCGGCACTTTATTCTCGTGAGACAAACGTATAAAAAAATCCGCCATTGGCAGAGGACTGATACGAGCTTCCTGCAAATACGTCACAGCAATGTCATCCGCCTCTTGTTCCATCTGGCGGCTATAAGCCGTGGACGAAAGCAATTGTCCTATCTCACGTAACAAACCAGCCCCCTCACTTCCCGTAACTAATTGTGCAAGTACCGTAATTCCTAGTTCTTTAATCAATTTTTTCATCACGTGCCCCTCTTGTACATGTGCCAGTTCATGAGCCATCACACCACATAATTCAGCCTCACTCCTACAATCTTTCAACAAGGCAGAACAAACAACAATTCGTCCACCCGGGCACGCATAGGCATTAACCTCACGACTACGAACTACATATAAACGGACAAAAGAACGTTCCAACTGATTGGCACTACACAAGACAGACAACAAACTATCTAATGGCTGAGTAACAGAAGAGTGAGTAACAAAATTCGCTTCGTTCTCATACATACTCCAATACAAATTGCCTACTTTTTCTTCGATCAAACGACTATCCAGATGAAACACCGACAGCCAATTAACACGAGAAAACAAAAAAAGCGTGGTCGCAAAAGCGGCCAACATCACCAGAGATTGAAAACATATCTTCTTCATGAGCGTTTACAGAGTCTATCGGTTAACGGCCCAAATACATACCATTCCACGTTTTTTCCTTGCCTGACTCGGACCGCCGTAAAAATGGTTGCGGCTATCTCAAATATATTAAACAGCAGAACCGTAAAAAGATAAGCAAAATAAAAAGAGGAAAGAGGTGTCCAACCAATAAGTAACCTCAAAGTCCACCAAAAAAGAACCGTATTTATCAAAAACAGAGGAAATTGAGAAACCAATGCTTGCGTGCAATGCCAACGAACGAAATAAGAGCTTTTACGATTGACCAGATAAAATATAATGGTAGCTAAGAGGTTGATGATAGGAAACGGAAGCCCCACCATAACCACTAGCAACGACATCAAGTAACTATTAGCAGCTCCCTCCAGCTCACTTTCATGAGGAATTGTTTGCTGATTTACATTCTGAAAAGATTCAAGCACCATATAAACAGGATTAACAATATAAAAAAAAGAAGGACTATTTTACGTCGAAATACCCTATCCACCCATAAGTAAAAACGATACAACGAATCTTTACGCATCAACCCATCATGCAATAACCAGAACGGAAGAACAATCAGCCCCACTAACAGAATAATTCCCAAAGGATTCCATGAAAAAGCCTCACCAATATGTCCTTGCAACAAAGCCATCACTGCACGGGTCGAGCCACACGAAGGACAAGGAATATGATAAAGATTCCGAATCAGGCAGGGAGAAGCCGCTCCACCAGCCCCACACTCAACCCATGACCATCCCAACCATACATAACCCGCAACACATAAAAGTATTGCGAGTTTGTATAGTGAATTTTTCGTCATTTAAAGATACATCTGAAGTTTCTGCATATTCTTTTCACGAGCGGCTTTCATAATCAGGAACCAATCTATAATCGTCCAAATTCCAAAACCACCACACGTAATCAACTTAGCGATGCCCAAACCCATATCACCTATAAAAAAGCGGTCAATGCCCAAAGAACCACCAATTAAAGAGATAATTAATGTAACTGTCGGATCTTTGTACTGTATGGTAGAAAGTAAAGCCCATTTACTTTCATCAGCCGCAGCTAATTGTTCTCTTATACCTACAATTTGAAAATCCTGAAAATATTTGGCATTAGCCATAACAAAGGAATCTACTTTCTGTGCATCCATCTTTATTTCTCTTTATGTGAATAAGTACAAAGATAAATATTATTTTGGATTAAATAGATTTTCTATAAAATAAAAACCACCCGAAATTATCGGATGGTTTTTAAGCTATATAAAGGAAAACGGAGATTAGCCGTTTACTTTAGCCATATGAGCGATCAACTCCAACACTTTGTTAGAATAACCGATTTCGTTGTCATACCAAGATACAACTTTAACGAAAGTATCGGTCAAAGCAATACCAGCTTTTGCGTCGAAAATTGAAGTACGAGCATCACCAAGGAAATCAGAAGAAACAACAGCATCTTCTGTGTAACCCAGAACACCTTTCAATTCACCTTCAGAAGCCTCTTTCATTGCAGCGCAAATCTCAGCATAAGTAGCAGGTTTCGCCAAGTTAACGGTCAAGTCAACTACTGAAACGTCCAAAGTAGGAACACGCATTGACATACCAGTCAATTTACCATTCAACTCAGGAATAACTTTTCCTACAGCTTTAGCAGCACCTGTAGAAGAAGGAATGATGTTGCCAGCAGCAGCACGGCCACCACGCCAGTCTTTCAAAGAAGGACCGTCAACAGTCTTCTGTGTAGCTGTGGTAGAGTGAACAGTTGTCATCAAACCGTCTGTGATACCGAATTTATCATGCAATACTTTTGCGATAGGAGCCAAGCAGTTGGTTGTGCAAGATGCATTAGAAACGAACTGAGTACCCTTTACATATTTGTCGAAGTTAACACCACAAACAAACATAGGAGTATCGTCCTTAGAAGGAGCAGACATTACAACATATTTAGCACCAGCTTCGATGTGAGCCTGAGCTTTATCTTTGCTTAAGAAAAGACCGGTAGACTCAACTACGTATTCAGCACCGATTTCGCCCCATTTCAGGTCAGCCGGATTACGTTCTGCAGTTACGCGAATAGCTTTACCATTAACGATAAGTTTGCTATTTTCAACGTCAGCTTCGATAGAACCTTGGAAAATACCATGCATCGTATCATACTTCAGCATATATGCCAAGTAGTCAACCGGACAAAGGTCATTGATACCTACGATTTCGATGTCAGTTCTGGTCTGAGCTGCGCGGAACACGAAGCGACCGATACGGCCGAAGCCATTAATACCTACTTTAATCATCTCTATTTAATTATTAAGGGTTAATATAGAATCACAATAGCAGTGCGCAAACACCGTGAAGGCTACGAAAACCGTATTTAATTGCGCGTCCCTAAAACTTTTCTAATTCCAGTGGCAAAATTACGAAAATCCTTTTACTTTTGCAGTATTCCAATGAAAAAAATACACTAAAAATTATGGGAAAGAAGAAGTTCATCCAAGAATTCAAAGAATTTGCTGTAAAAGGAAATGCCATAGACCTGGCAGTCGGAGTGATTATCGGTGGGGCCTTTGGTAAGATCGTATCTTCCATTGTCAATGATATTATCATGCCTCCCATCGGCTGGATTATCGGAGGAGTCAGTTTTAAAGATCTTAAATACACTTTACCAAGTAATCCGTTAGAGCCCAACCAAGCACCAGCTACCATCGAATATGGAAGT
>CABSGW010000171.1 GCA_902477365.1 uncultured Prevotellaceae bacterium | reverse complement strand
TTCCGATTGAGAAAATGATTGTATAAAGTGTAGGAACGATGGAAATAATCAATTATCCTGAAAGAAAAGAATGGGATGCCTTGTTGCAGCGTCCTGCTTTTGACGTGACCACCCTGTTTGGAACGGTGAAAGAGGTGCTGGAGCGCGTGCGTACGGAAGGAGATGGAGCGGTAAAGGCTTACGAAGCGCTTTTTGACGGAGTGGAGCTGGAACAGCTGGCCGTCTCTCCGGCAGAGTTTGACGAGGCAGAACAGCTGGTGGATGCTTCTTTGAAAGAGGCGTTGGAACTGGCTTATGCGAATATATCGAAGTTTCATGCGGCCCAGTGTTTCCAGCCCATTGAGGTGGAGACACAACCCGGTGTGCGTTGTGTACAGAAGGCGCTGCCGATAGATAAAGTGGGATTGTATGTTCCGGGAGGAACGGCCCCGCTGTTTTCGACAGTGTTGATGTTGGCTACTCCGGCACGCATCGCAGGGTGCAAGGAAGTGGTGTTGTGTACTCCTCCGAATAAGAAGGGAAAGGTGCATCCTGCCATTTTGTGTGCGGCCCGTATGGCGGGGGTGACGCAGGTGTTCAAAGTGGGTGGAGCACAAGCCATTGCGGCAATGGCCTACGGGACGGAAAGTGTACCTAAGGTAGATAAGATTTTTGGTCCGGGTAACCAGTATGTGACGGCTGCCAAGCAGTTGGTTTCATTGTCGGATGTAGCTATTGACATGCCGGCCGGTCCTAGCGAGGTGGAGGTGTTGGCTGACGAAACGTCGAATCCGGTGTTTGTGGCGGCCGACTTGTTGAGCCAGGCCGAGCACGGAGCTGATAGCCAGGTGGTCTTGGTATCGACGTCGGAGGAACTGGTGAAAGCCGTTTGTGCGGAAATAGACAGGCAGTTGGCTTTATTGCCTCGTAGGGAGTTGGCGGAGAAGTCGTTGAAACACAGTAAGCTGATTGTGGTACGTGACGATGCGGAGGCCATGGAACTGACCAACGCGTATGCACCCGAACACTTAGTGATAGCCACTAAAAACTACCGGGAGATGGCGGAACAGGTGACTCATGCCGGATCGGTTTTCCTGGGGACATATAGTTGCGAGAGTGCCGGAGATTATGCATCGGGAACAAACCATACATTGCCAACCAAAGGATATGCCCGTGCTTATAGTGGACTTTGTTTGGATAGTTTTATGCGGAAAATAACCTTCCAGGAATTGACAGCGGAAGGAGTGCGTCGTATAGGTCCGGCGGTAGTGTGTATGGCTGCCAACGAGCAGTTGGATGCCCACAAAAATGCAATGACTGTCCGCTTACAAAGTTTAATGAAATAAGGCGATTCGATATGAAGGAATTGAAAGACTTGGTACGTGAGAACGTCTGGACGCTGAAACCGTACAGTTCAGCACGCGACGAATATAGTGGCGTAGAGGCTTCCGTGTTTTTGGATGCTAATGAAAATCCGTTTAATACGCCCAATAACCGTTATCCCGATCCTTTGCAACGTGAGTTGAAAAAGGTGTTGGCACGAGTAAAAGGAGTGGCGGAAGAGGCCATTTTTCTGGGAAATGGAAGCGATGAGGCGATAGATCTGGTGTTCCGGATATTCTGTACACCGGGTGTGGATAATGTGGTGGCCATTGCTCCTACCTATGGCATGTATGAGGTTTGTGCCAATATCAATGATGTGGCTTACAGGCCAGTGCTGCTGGATGAGGAGTTCCAGTTTTCCGCCGAATCGCTATTGGCGCAGGTAGACGGGCATACGAAGGTGATCTTTTTGTGCTCGCCGAACAATCCGACCGGTAACAACCTGAAACGTCTTGAGATAGCGAAGGTGTTGGAACAATTTGAAGGAATTGTGGTGGTAGATGAGGCATACAGCGATTTCTCGCGTGCGAAAACATTTCGGGAAGAACTGGAAAAATACCCGAACCTGATTGTGTTGAACACGTTCTCGAAGGCTTGGGGAAGTGCGGCGATACGTTTGGGAATGGCGTTTGCTTCGCCCGAGATTATTGCATTGTATAACAAAGTGAAATATCCGTATAACGTGAACCGCTTGACCCAAGAACAGGCATTGGAGATGTTGAAGAAACGTCTGAATGTGGAAAAATGGGTGAATGTGTTGTTGGAAGAGCGTCACCGCTTGATGGTGGCGTTTGAAATGTTGCCGATTTGTAAGAAAGTATATCCGACCGATGCGAACTTCTTCTTAGCAAAGGTGGATGATGCCAATAGCATTTATCAATACCTGGTAGCCAACGGAGTGATTGTCAGAAACCGAACGAATGTGGAGCTGTGCATGGATTGCTTGCGGATTACCGTAGGATCGCAGCAAGAAAACAGCGCATTGTTAGCAGCTTTGCGGAAGTACAAAAAATAAAAGCCGAATACATCCGATGAAAAAAAGAGCATTGTTTATAGATAGGGACGGAACGCTGGTAAAAGAGCCTTTGGACGAACAGGTGGATGCGTTTGAAAAAGTGGAGTTCCTGCCTGGAGTGATGAAATACCTGAGTTTGATTCGCGAGAAAACCGATTATGAGTTTGTCATGGTGACGAATCAGGACGGTTTGGGAACAGACGCTTTTCCGGAGCACACTTTTTGGCCGGTACATAATTTTATCTTGAAAACCCTGGAAGGCGAGGGTATTGTTTTCGACAACATCCTGATAGACCGTACGTATCCGCAAGATAACGCTCCGACACGTAAGCCGGGAACGGGAATGTTGACGGATTATATGACAGACGAATACGATATGTCGGCTTGTTACGTGATAGGTGACAGGCAAACGGATGTGCAGTTTGCTGAGAACCTGGGCTGTCGTGCATTCCATATAACGGAAGGATTGGGCTGGAAACAGATTGCGGAAGAACTGATTGGTGGTGAACGGCGGATAGAGATAACCCGGCGTACCAAAGAGACCGATGTACAAGTGAAATTGGACTTGGACGGAACCGGTCAGTGTGATATACAGACCGGAATAGGCTTTTTTGACCACATGTTGGAGCAAATAGGCAAGCACGGGGGAATAGATCTTTTTATCCGTACACAGGGTGATTTGGAGGTGGACGAGCACCATACCATTGAAGACACAGCCATTGTATTGGGAGAATGTCTGTTGAAGGCGCTTGGAGACAAACGGGGTATTGAGCGGTATGGCTATGCTTTACCTATGGACGACTGTTTGTGTCAGGTTGCATTGGACTTTGGCGGGCGTCCCTGGTTGGTGTGGAACGCTGTGTTTCACCGCGAAAAGATAGGCGACATGCCGACAGAAATGTTTTTGCATTTCTTTAAAAGCCTGAGTGATGGTGCTAAGATGAACCTGAACGTGCAGGCTGAAGGAGAGAACGAACATCATAAGATAGAAGGTATTTTTAAAGCGTTTGCACGTGCTGTGAAAATGGCGGTTCGGCGTGATGTGTTCCACATGCAATTGCCTTCGAGCAAAGGCATGTTGTGATGGAGTGCGGACGATTCGGCCGTTTAGCCAAATGGGCGGTGGTCGTTTGTATGATAGGTGTCTCAGCTTGTGAAACTCCGACCATTCCGACAAAAGGAGAGGACTCAACTACAGGACCGGAAAAACCGGTATTGCCGGAAGAGCCTTCAGAGGGTGACAGAGAAACATACTCGACGGTGAGCGACGCGCAAAATGTGTTTGAGTCCGGTCCTTACGACTCACTGATGTATGTAAAAGCGTATGTGGTGGGTGCTGTGGGAGGTAATTCCATAAAGAAAGCGGTTTTCACGCTGCCTACAGACATTGAAACAAATGTGTTGCTGGCTGATAATCCGGGTGAGACCGATTACCATCGTTGCTTGCCGGTGCGTTTAGAGAAGGGGACGAATGCAAGGGAGGAACTGAACTTGTCTTTTCATCCGGAAAATAAGGGTAAGTGCATCGTGATAGGCGCCTTCATCGAAAAGTATTTTTCGGTGGCTGGTATACGGAATCCATTGGTATATGCCTGGATGGGCGGAGAAAAACCGTTGCCGGACGAAATACCTGAGACATTGGACTATCCCACTTTTGACGAGACGGAAGCTGTGATTCAGGGTGGAAGATGATGATTCAAGGAAAATAAAAAGAAGCCGCTTTAGTAAAAACTAAGCGGCTTCTTCTGTAAAAGATTAGAATGTTTAGATTATGCTTCAGCAGGTGCTTCTTCGCTAGCCGGTTCTTCGGTTGCGGGAGCTTCCTCAGTTGTAGCAGCGGCTGCAGCCTCTGCTTCAGCTTTTGCTGCAGCTTCAGCAGCTTTCTTTTCAGCTACTTTTTTAGCAATTTCTTCATTCACTTTTTTCTCTGCTTCCAGACGAGCTGCTAATTCAGCTTTTTTCTCAGCTTCGCTCTTTGAGCTGATAGCTGCGATTTTGTCTTCTTTCGCTTTTTTCCAAGCTTCGAATTTTGCTTTAGCGGTAGCTTCGTCAAAGGCTCCTTTCTTAACACCACCATTGAGGTGTTTCATCAACAGTACACCTTCGTCAGAGAGAATGTTGCGAACCGTATCGGTTGGCTGTGCACCGTTCTCGATCCAATACAATGCACGTTCGAAATTCAAATCTACTGTGGCAGGATTGGTGTTCGGGTTGAATGTACCAATTTTTTCAGTAAATTTACCATCACGTGGTGCTCTTACGTCTGCGATAACGATACTGTAGAAAGCATAGTTCTTACGACCGTTGCGCTGCAATCTGATTTTAGTTGCCATAATGTTTGTTTAATTTTATAGGTTTGAATACGCTATTATCTCGTAATAGCCGCGCAAAGTTACGATATTTGTTTGAAAGAGACAAATCAGGCGGCTTTTTTCCTTGAATATCTGCTGTTAAAATTAGGTCTGTAGGTTTGTTTTTACGATTGGGAAAGGTCGGTGGGGGCTTTGCGCAAGATCATTTTGATAAAATAGAGAATGAGCAGCGCGTAGACAACCAGCGAGAGTACTTGGTTAAGAGGATGTTGATTCCAGGTTTCCATCATTAAATCAATGTGGCAGAAACGTAGTAATGCGCTGACAACACCCATGAGGGCACCTCCGGCAATGAATCCGGACGCAATCAGGGTTCCTTTTTCATTACGCGCTTTGTTGACAGCCTCGTCGGTTGTACGTGTGCTGACATACCAGCTGATGGCACCACCTACCAATAGAGGTAAGTTTAAATCGAGTGGAATGAACATGCCCAGTGCAAAAGCCAGAGCCGGAATGTTGCAAAGTGTAAGGATGATGGCGATGGCTGCGCCAATGCCATAAAGTAGCCAAGGCGCTCCGGCACCGCTCATAAGCGGTTCGATGACAGCCGCCATGGCATTGGCTTGTGGGGCTGCCAGTTGTCCGCTGGCAAAACCGTATGTATCGTTAAGAATCATAATGACACCTCCTACCGTAGCTGCGGAAACGAGTGTGCCTAGGAATTTAAATGTTTCTTGTTTACGCGGAGTAGCTCCCAGCCAATAACCGATTTTTAAGTCGGTGACAAAACTGCCTGCAACCGAAAGTGCCGTACAGACTACGCCACCCATGAGTAATGCCGCAATCATTCCGGCAGTACCTTTCAGTCCGACGGCAACCATTACGACGGAAGCCAGTATGAGAGTCATTAAGGTCATTCCGG
>CABSGW010000170.1 GCA_902477365.1 uncultured Prevotellaceae bacterium | reverse complement strand
GGAGAAAAATTACTGCAATATGCAGAACGGGTTTGGGACATTACAACCGGTAGCCGTACCGAACGGATTGCAGAAGCTATTCAGCGTACAGAACAGTTCTTCCGTTCATTGGGACTGACAACTCGGTTGAACGAAGAGCAGATAGGACAAGAAACCATTGATGAGATAGAGCGTAGGTTTACCGAACGGGGTGTCCATTATGGTGAAAACGGAAAGGTCGACGGAAAAACGGCACGCCGTATATTGGAATGTGTGTTGTGAGATGAAAGTGAACAAAAGAGAGAGAGAGGTTGTGTACTTAGTTAATTCTATGATGAAGAGTCGCGTAAATTATGCCTATTATTGAAATATCATCCTTGTCTCATCCTGGTGTTGAGGTGTTTGGCGCGCTTACCGAGGCTCAGTTGCGTAATCGAATCGAGCCTGCTAAAGGAATTTTTATAGCAGAGAGTCCGAAGGTGATTCATGTTGCCCTGAATGCGGGTTACGAACCATTGGCTCTTTTGTGCGAACATAAGCATCTTGTTGGCGATGCAGCCTCTATTATTGAGCGTTGTGGAGATATTTCTGTTTATACGGGTACTCGCGAGCTGCTTGCAAACCTGACCGGATATCAACTGACCCGGGGAGTGCTTTGCGCCATGCGTCGCCCGGTGCAGGACAGTGTTGAGCAGGTTTGTCGGGATGCGCGTCGCATTGTAGTCATTGACGGTGTGGTCGATACAACGAACATAGGGGCTATATTCAGGTCGGCGGCGGCTCTTGGTATAGATGCGGTACTGCTTACACCAACTTCTTGTGATCCGCTGAATCGCCGCGCGGTCAGGGTTTCCATGGGATCGGTATTCTTAGTACCTTGGACATGGATGTCTGGTTCTCTGGAACAGTTGAATCAATTAGGATTTCGTATAGCAGCCATGGCTCTTACGGAAGATGCTGTTTCCATAGACGACTCAAGGCTCATGGACGAATCTAAGTTAGCTATCGTGATGGGAACAGAGGGAGACGGTCTGTCGCGTGAAACAATAGCCGAAGCCGATTATGTAGTACGTATTCCTATGTCGCACGATGTCGATTCGTTGAATGTTGCTGCCGCTGCATCAGTAGCCTTCTGGCAACTTCGTGCAAAAGGATAGTATTCTGTAAGAATGTCTGTTGTAATGGCTGTCCAACTTTTATCGCTATCGAAAGAAAGTAATGAACGTGAGTGGAATATAGAATTGTTAATTGAAGAAAGTAAGATTATGAGAAAGAACTTTGGCGTAAAGCCTTTTACTTATCCGCAACCGGTATTTATCATTGCTACTTATGATGAAGACGGTACACCCAATGCCATGAATGCAGCTTGGGGCGGCATTAGCGGGATGAACGAAATCAGCATGTGTCTTAGCGCGGGGCATAAAACGGTAAAGAATCTTCTGAAACGTCAGGCTTTTACGGTGAGCATGGCGGAGTCGGGGCACGTTATTGCTTGTGACTATATTGGCATTGTTTCGGGCAATAAGGTGGCGGATAAATTTTCGAAGGCAGGTTTCCATGCCACTCCATCCGCTTTTGTTGATGCTCCGTTGATTGATGAACTGTCCGTGGCAGTGGAGTGTCGGTTGAAGACCTATGATCCTGAGACGGGGATTCTTTTTGGTGAGATTGTTAATGTGAGTGTCGATGAACGTGTGCTTGACGAACAAGGTCGGGTAGATGCGGCCAAAGTTTCACCCATCATTTTCGACTCCTTTAATAACGATTACCTGAAAATAGGCGAAAAGGTTGGAAAAGCATTCCACGACGGAAAGGCTTTAAGATAAAAAAGAGATTGTGTAAATCACACCATCTACCCTTATTCAGTAGGGTGGATGGTGTGATTTTGTTTTCAGCAGTGGCTAGTGGTCTGTAAATAATAAGATCCTTTTATCGATAGGAATTTCAATCCTTTCAGCAATGAGATGTATCGCGGTTTGGAAGGGATGGGAGCGTTTGAAAATCAGAAAAAGGTGTTGTATGAAAAGGAGGTTTATTATCGTAGATACATTTATTTTTCATTTTAAAAGAAGGTAATTCATGGGAAATACGTTAAATTCGCAGGGAAGAAAAAAGTTGTGTGTCTTATGTTGTACAGATTAGTATTGGTTTTGTTGTGTACGCTACATGTTATGGCAGGTAGGACACAATGTGTGGAAAAGGTCTTTCTTGATAAGAATGATTCTATTAGAAATTATTACACAGTTGTTCGTCCCGTTTCACAAACATTGGAAGGATATCTGTTTTTGGTACCGGGGTTTGGTGAAAGTCCAGCCGATGTATTCCTACAAACAACGTTGCCCGTTGAGGCTGCCCAAAAAGGGATAATGACCGTCATTCCAGTCTTTCAGGATGGGACATCCTCGTTTGGGTTCGACAGCCTGAGTCAGGAAACCTTCACACGCATGATGGATGATGTTGTGTCCCGATACGGAGTGAAGCATTTGGACTATTTTCTCGGTGGCTTTTCTATGGGCGGTAGTGCCGTTCTTAAGTTTGCCGAGAATGTGTTGCGTAAACCGGCAGCCGTTTTTGCTATTGATTCTCCGTTAGATTTCGAACGCTTTTACTATTCTACACTGCGTGATATAAAAATATTCGGAAAAGGAACTGATGAAGACCCTGTTTATCACTATTTAATTACACGAATCGAAGAAATTATGGGTGGCTCTCCTTGCAAAGCATTGTCCAACTATCATAAAATATCTCCTTATTCACTTTCCGACAGCACACAATCAGCTGTGAAGAAGTTATCGGCTACTCCTGTCCGAATTTATATTGAACCGGATGCCCAATGGTGGCTTGATGAGCGGAAGACAGATGTGTTTGGATTGAATATCATAGATTGTTCTGCCATGATCAATGAGTTGCGTCAATTAGGAAATAAGAATGCGGAATTAATCGTGACGCAGGGACGAGGTCTTAGACAACCGGGCAACAAACGGCATCCTCATTCGTGGAGTATTGTAGATAACAAGGTATTAATAGATTGGTTGTTAAGCCATAAAACAAAGAAATAGTTATTGCGGTGTATCTGTAACAGCAGTCTTACAAATAGTATCGTTTTTCCTGTTTACCATACCTTGGTTTTATCAAGTATGTTAAGTTTATTTTTGTGAGAATATTGTTGGTTTTCAGGCTTTTTTGATAACTTTACCACTCAGGAATAAAGGCAGAGGGAACGATGGGTATATTTGTTCTGGTTCGTTGCTTCTTATAGAATGAATCTTTTTTGTGTTGACAAATTAAATGAGAAAAGTTATGGCAATTGACAAAAAAACATTGAAAGTTGATACTAATAATGAGGTACAGGCAGTATCTTTGGATTCTCTCATTGGCGATCCTTTAAAGGCTTGTATGGATGCCCAAACCGTGCTTGCACAAACTTTCAAGGAGTCATCACCGGAGACAGGAAAATACACAGATTCTAAGTCTCAAGAGAGACAGAAACCAGCTGTTCATTTTGATTTGATGAAGGACGGTCGTAAAGTTCAGGTTAGTGCACCGTTGCTTAGTGTTGTTCCAATTCCTTCTCTTAATATAAGAGCATACGACATTACATTTGACATGGAGATAGATAAGACTTCATCAGTGTCTAAAAGCGGGCAGGACGGTTTTATGACAGAAGGGAAAGCTGCCGGACATTGTATCGGAGGGATCAATATAGACACTAAAATTACGGGAAGGATACATGCCGTAGAACCACATGAGAGGAAGCGTATGGAGAAAAAAGATTCCAAATATAGTACTGAATATACAATGGATGTTGCTGTAAAGGCAGGAGGGGATCGTATGCCTGCCGGTTTAGAGAAGGTACTTGACCTTCTGAGTAAAAGTTTGGATGTTTGTGATCCAAACGGTACACTAGAGGTTAATGCTAGGGAATTTAAGGGTAAGGCGGGTGATAAAGCCATACTCATTGCCATGTATAAGAACCGTGATGGTATTTTTGAACCGGAAAAGATCCAGCTACCAGCTTTACAAGGCGTGGTAAAAGAAGATTGTAAAATATTTGAGTTGCCAATTTATGAAGGTGAAGTTACTTCTTATCTTGTCAATGTACCCGATGCGGAAAAAGAGTGCTTGTTAGAACCATCGGCATCACCACTGATTAGAAAATGTGGTAATCAGCTTTTAGAGTGAGTGTGTCGATGTCGGGTATGGGTGAAGTTGGGAAAAAGCGTGCCCAATTATATTATTGGTAAAACAAAGGAATCAGCTAAAATAATGTTATTATGACGACAGAAAAAACGGTACGGAACATAACGTATCAAGAGCGGGTGCAAAACCGCGACCTTCAGGAATGACTTGTCCGGTATGTCAAAATTTCATTCCAATAGATGTGAGCCAGTTATTGTCTGGAAATGGTGTTACTTGTTCTCATTGTGGAATTTTCCTTGCAATTAATAGGAAGCTGTCTCAAAAAGCATTGGATATGCTTGCAAAGAGCAGAACAACAACTCGTAAAGGGCGGGGTGCAGATGATTTCGAATAACGGCATCTCATTGAAACGTTCTTACCAATCTGTTTGAAGAGACTGGGCATGTCAGTAAAGCCTGGTCGACAAGAGAGGACGTTTATTTGTTCTGGACGTTTATTCTATTAAATCATTGAGGGAATGAAACCAGTCTATGTTTCATTCCCCCAATAGCTTATGTTAATATTCTACTTTGTAGTCTCGGTGCAGGTGTTCGCCTTTCCATGCTTTTTTGGTAGTCCAGTCTTTGGGAGCATCTGTCCAGAACGGATTATCGGCCGGAAGTCCTAGTGGCAGGAAACTCAATGTAGCCATGTAGAGGCTGCCGGTGGAGGTGTAGCCGTCTGCCGCTTCGGGTTGGTGACCGTTGAAACCTAGTACCAACCAACCGTCTTTGTCGAAGTTTTGATCACCCTCGTACATGTTGCGATGTACGGCTGTCAAGGCGCACCGAACCTGTGCAGGAGCAACATGAGCAGGAAGTTTCTCGCGTAGTGCTACGTCAGCTAATGATTGGAATGCGGCGGTACGGTAGGTTACGGAGCGTCCAAAGGCCGGATAATGCCCGTCCGGGCCAATGATGCGTTCACAGAACTCTGCGTGGCGAATCATGCGGGCCATGGCTTCGTCCACATCCTTCTGGCTGGCCCGCTTCTTGGCCGCTAACGTTTCAAGCATAGCCACATACATGGGATTCAGTACGTAGGAGTTATAATAGTCCATGCTAAACTTAGGCCCGTCAAAGTACCAGCCGTCACCTGCATACCATTCTTTTATCTTGTTTTTGGCAATAGCCAGTCGGAACGGATCGCACTCGCTACCAGCCCAATTGATAAACGCTTCGTTCAGGCCGGTGAAGATGAGCCAGTTGTTGTAAGCTCCGGTACGGTTCCTGAGCGCTTTCAACGATTCGATGTAGCGTTGTTTGGTCACGTCGTCCAGCGGTTCCCACAATGCTTTGGGGGCACGCAGAAAAGCGTGTACCAAGTAAGCGGCGTCTACAATAGGTTGTGCATGTTTGGTGAAGTTCAGTTTGTCCGGAGAGTTCGGATCGACAGCATTTTTCAGCCCTTTCAACACCTCTTCGCGCATTTGTTTACGTAGCTTACCCTCCTCGGTATTGT
>CABSGW010000169.1 GCA_902477365.1 uncultured Prevotellaceae bacterium | reverse complement strand
CAGCTAATTCGCTACGCTTTGCCCAAATTTACTTTTTCGCTATGGGTTTATTTTATGCACAGATGGTATCGGATAAAAATCACTCTCATATGTACACCATTTGCCTCCGGTATACACCGAACGCAAAATTTCACGTCCGGCAGGCGTCACTTCATAGAGTTCCGCCCCTTCTTCCGGAGCGTAATACCCCTTAAATGTCCACTCCGGATAACCACCTTTGCCCAATGTAGAGGTGGTGAATCCTCCCCCACCATTGGGCCATGCATGCGGTTGCGAACCGCCTAACTCAGGAGAGAGCGGAATCTGTAACTGATCAGCTACAGCACTGTAAAAACGGATAACGGCATAACCGGCTCCGTCCGGACGAAATTTGGTCCCCTCATAATCAAGCCGTAACCCCCAATATACATCGTGCATATTATACAATCTTTTCACATCGGCAGCCTCGCACACAAATCCGCCGACCGTGCCCCCATACACATTATTCATATAGGTTGATATATCTTCCAAAGGAATAATTTTCTGTAACAACGTTTGTGCACTTGGCTTGCTAACTAACTGTCTCACTGCCAATAACACCTGTTGCTTCTCACCTGAAAGCGCCCATGCCGAATCCGTACTCAACGCCACAAACAATGAGTCACTTACCGAAGTGCGGTCAAGAATATCATCCCGTTCTTCCTCAAACCCTGCCTGTGTCTGAATCCACTCGCGTGTATAAACACCCTCATCAACCAGTAATGGACCATTGTCATCGTCTTCGCTACAAGCATTCAACACAACCAAAAAGGCCAAACAAGCAACACCGCTCAAAAGTCTACGCAGATAAGTTTTTCTTTTCATCATTCCTCTTTTTTACACAAATCTCCTCCTCCATTTTCTACTTTCATGGAGAAGGAGATTCCAAATTCTCTATTACGGTTTATATTATCCGATATATAAGTTCATTTCCAAATACAAGAAATATCTATTACCTAGATTATCTTGTTCAAACTGAACCCGATTCTCACGAGCAAGCCAACCTATCGCTGTATTCAAATCCCGGTCTGATAAACCAGAAGCCTCTTTCAGTTCGCCATACTCCCATCGCCTGTTATTATTGTCTAACAATCTCCAAACGATACCTGCATTGTGGGCAATATTTTTTTTATCCATGGTTATAAGATTTAGTTGATTAAACATTTGTATCTCATTTATCTCTATATCCATCTTAACCAGTCAGAAGACATATACAAATATAGTTTTTTCACATTATATGACCAATTATTCTATGTTTTTTTTAGTAAAAAAAAGACATTTATTTTTCCGGGACTCATCCTTTACAAAAACAAACTTGAAGCATTGATATTCAATGTTCGTACATACAAAAAATCATTGTTCTTGATTCCTAAACAACATGCAACATAAAACAATCCGTTAACCTTTTCATTTCCAAGCCCACTCACAAACTCTCTCTTGGGCATCTCGTTCAAACGAACCTATGGGATTGTTTGAACGAGATGCCCAGTCCGATAAACATAGCTGAATTCTTAAATAGCATCCGTTCTTATTTCCCAAAAAATGTTTTAAGTTCTACCATAAATAATTATCTTTCAAACACTTTTTGAGGAATATTTCCACACAATGACGCTCCACACCACAGTTTCAAGCAAGCAGCAAGTTAGTTGTAAAAGAGTTAAATTCAACATTCTACACACTTTTATTCATCTTGGCACAACAATTGTTTGTATTTTTGCATTAAATTACGACAATAATTTCTCAAAAATGAAAAGACTACCGATCAGCAATAAGCTAAAACTCAAAAGGAAACAACAATTATTCATATTCATTGGCATAGCCGCATTCATTGTAGCCTATTTCATTGCAACACATCCCAACAAACCAACCCCTACTCCTCCGACGATCAATGCCGAACCTGTGAAGCGTCAGGATGTGGAAATCTACGGCGAATACGTAGGGCGCATACGTGCGCAACAATTTGTTGAAGTGCGCGCACGTGTTGAAGGTTTTCTGGAACGCATGTTGTTCGAGGAAGGAACATCCGTTGCACAAAACCAAGTATTGTTTGTCATCAATCAAGACCGTTATAAGGCACGTGTAGACAAAGCACGTGCACAACTCATAAAAGATGAAGCTCAGGCTCGGAAGGCCAAACGCGATTTTGAACGCATCCAGCCTCTTTACGAGCAAAATGCAGCCAGTCAGCTGGATCTGGACAATGCGCAAGCTGCCTACGAGACAGCCGAGGCCAGTGTAAATATGAGTAAAGCAGATCTGGTGCAAGCCGAACAGGAATTAAGTTATACCATCGTAAAGTCTCCCATTGCAGGACAAATCAGTGAACGCCACGTAGACTTAGGAACGTTGGTAGGAGGCAGCGGAAAATCTTTGTTAGCAACCGTTGTCAAAAGCGACACGGTATTTGTCGATTTCAGCATGACGGCGCTGGATTATCTCAAAAGTAAAGAACGTAACGTTACCTTGGGACAACAAGACACAACCCGCTCCTGGCAACCCACAGTCAGCATAACACTACCCGACAACAACATCTACCCGCATAAAGGAATTGTGGATTTCGCCGAACCGCAAGTCGACCCACGTACCGGTACATTCTCGGTACGTGCCGAAATGCCCAATCCGCAACACGTATTGCTTCCCGGACAGTTCACAAAAGTAAAATTGTTATTGGATGTTCGTGAACGCGCCATCGTTGTTCCACAAAAATCACTGATCATTGAAAAAGGAGGTGCCTACGTTTACGTGGTGCGTAAAGACTCCACCGTTGAACGACGCTTCATTGAACTGGGACCGGAGTTCCAGAACAACGTTGTGGTTGAGCGCGGACTGGCCTCGAACGAACAAATTGTAACAGAGGGTAACCACAAATTAACACCAGGCTTAAAAGTCAGCATTCAGACACCGATTCCCGCTTCAACCCAACAGGAGAAAGCCGAAGAACCTAAAAAGTAACCGATCATGAAAGTAAATTTCTTTATTGACCGGCCTGTGTTTTCGGCCGTCATCTCCATCTTGATTGTCATTGTGGGTGTTATTGGCCTGACCATGCTCCCCATTGATCAATATCCGCAAATTACACCTCCGGTTGTCAAAATCAGCGCTTCTTATCCAGGCGCCAGTGCGCTTACGGTTTCTCAAGCCGTAGCCACCCCCATCGAACAAGAGTTGAACGGAACACCGGGAATGCTCTACATGGAATCGAACAGTTCTAATTCAGGAGGTTTTTCGGCAACTGTCACCTTTGATATCTCAGCAGACCCCGATTTGTCTGCGGTTGAAATCCAAAACCGTATCAAACTGGCGGAATCGCGTTTGCCGGCTGAAGTAATACAAAACGGTATCTCCGTTGAAAAACAGGCAGCCAGCCAGCTCTTGACTATTTGCCTGACATCCAACGATCCTAAATTCGACGAGATATACCTAAGCAACTTCGCGACCATCAACATCTTAGACTTATTGCGCCGTATACCGGGCGTAGGCCGTATCTCGAACATCGGAAGCCGTTACTATGCCATGCAAATATGGGTCGATCCGGCTAAGCTGGCCAATTTCGGTCTAACCGTACAAGATGTACAGAACGCGCTGAAAGACCAAAACCGCGAATCGGCAGCCGGTGTATTGGGACAGCAACCCGTTACAGGATTGGACATCACGATTCCTATTACCGCACAAGGCCGCTTGTCAAGCGTAGGCCAGTTCGAAGAGATTGTTTTGCGGGCTAACGCCGATGGATCGCTGATCCGTCTGCGCGATGTGGCACGTGTATCGCTCGAAGCCTCCTCATACAACAGCGAGAGCAGCATCAACGGTGGAAATGCAGCGGTACTGGCTGTATACATGCTACCGGGAGCAAACGCCATGGAAGTCTCTGCACGCGTCAAAGAGACCATGGAGGAAATCAGCAAGAATTTTCCCGAAGGACTCAAATATGAAATCCCCTTCGACATGACGACTTATATCTCCGAATCCATTCACGAAGTATATAAGACGCTGTTCGAAGCACTATTCCTGGTGGTTGTCGTTGTGTTCTTATCCTTACAAAGCTGGCGGGCAACCGTTATTCCGGTCATAGCAGTCCCTATCTCACTCATCGGTACATTCGGATTCATGCTTCTGTTCGGTTTCTCCTTGAATATGCTTACCTTACTAGGGCTCATCCTGGCTATCGGTATTGTAGTGGACGATGCCATCGTTGTGGTTGAGAACGTAGAACATCTGATGCGGGAAGAACACCTCAGCGCCTATGAGGCTACCAAAAAGGCGATGAGTAACCTCACCGGTGCATTGATAGCCACTTCGCTGGTACTTGCAGCCGTATTTGTTCCCGTCAGTTTTCTGGCAGGAATCACCGGACAGCTATACCGCCAATTCTCTATCACCATTGCAGTGTCTGTCATCATCTCAACTGTTGTGGCGCTCACGCTAAGCCCTGTCATGTGTTCACTTATTCTGAAACCAGCTGACCCGAATAAACGCAAAAACATCGTATTCCGATACATCAATTTATGGCTGCATGTCGGCAACAACCGCTACGTAGCAAGTATTCAACGCATATTGCGCAACCCACGTCGCGTTCTATCGGCATTCGGTATTGTCCTGATAGGTATATTCATCATGCACCGGCTTGTTCCCACCAGTTTTCTACCTGCCGAAGACCAAGGTTATTTCAAGATAGAACTGGAAATGCCCGAAGGCACTACACTGGAACGGACACGCATCATCACTGACCGCGCCGTAAAGTTCTTAATGAAAGATCCGTCCATAGCCTACGTACAGTCTGTCAACGGAAGCAGTCCGCGGGTTGGAAGCAGCCAAGCACGCAGCGAACTGACCGTGATACTGAAAGGATGGAAAGAACGCAAGGAAGCAAGCATCACTGAGATCATGGAAAAAGTGGAACAAGAGTTACGTACCTATCCGGAATGTAAGGTGTATCTTTCCACTCCTCCGGTGATTCCGGGATTGGGCAGTTCCGGTGGTTTTGAAATGCAACTTGAAGCGCGAAGCGAAGCCTCCTACGACGACTTGATACGTGCCACAGATACCCTGATGTACTATGCCTCGAAGCGTAAAGAACTAGCCGGGCTTTCAGCCGCCATGCAAGCCGGTATTCCGCAACTCTACTTCGATGTAGATCGAGACAAGGTGAAGCTGGCCGGTGTACCGCTCTCCGATGTTTTCTCGACCATGAAAGCTTATACCGGATCTGTGTACGTAAACGACTTCAACATGTTCAACCGTATTTACAGAGTTTATATCCAAGCCGAAGCTCCCTACCGCGAACATCGGGACAATCTCAACCTGTTTTTTGTCAAAGGCAGCGACGGGGCTATGATTCCGCTAACATCACTGGGAAATACATCCTACACAACAGGTCCCGGTAGCATCAAGCGGTTCAACATGTTCAACAGCGCCATTATCCGTGGTACGGCCTCCAGTGGTTACAGCTCAGGACAAGCCATGCAAATCATTGAACAGATAGCCCGGGAAAAATTACCGGAAAACATCGGAGTGGAATGGAGCGGACTCTCCTACCAGGAAAAGCAGGCCGGCGGACAAACCGGAATGATTCTTACGCTGGTATTTGTCTTCGTTTTTCTGTTCCTGGCAGCCCTTTACGAAAGCTGCATG
>CABSGW010000168.1 GCA_902477365.1 uncultured Prevotellaceae bacterium | reverse complement strand
CAAACCAGATGCCCTGTTCGTTTAAAAGAAAAGACTCACTCCGAAGTGCCGGATGGTAGCAGGCGGTCACTCGCCCCACGATCCCCGGTCCAAATTCCGGTAACCGATGGCTTCGGCTATGTGGGCGGTTTGAATGGTAGGTGCACCCTCTAGGTCGGCAATGGTGCGGGCCACTTTCAGAATGCGTTCGTATGCTCTGGCCGATAAGTCCAGGCGTTTCATGGCCGTTTGCAGCCGGTCGTAGCCTGAAGGATCGGGGTGTGCGAAGGTTTGCAGCATCCGGCTGGTCATTTGTGCATTACAGTGTACGTGCGGTTCATTTGCGAAGCGTTGCTCCTGTATGTGGCGGGCTGCCACCACCCGTTCGCGTATGGTATGGCTGGACGCTCCCTCGGGTGCTTGGGATAAGTCTGCGAAAGGGACAGGTGTCACCATCACTTGAATGTCGATGCGGTCAAGCAATGGTCCCGACACCTTGTTCATGTAGCGTTGTATTTGCCCCGGAAGGCAGGCACACCGGCGGGTGGGGTGGTTGTAGTATCCGCACGGGCAGGGATTCATGGAGGCAACCAGCATGAACGAGCAGGGCAGGTCAATGGTGTATTTGGCGCGCGACACGGTGATGCGCCTGTCCTCGAGCGGTTGCCGCAGGGTTTCGAGGGCGCTCCGGCTGAACTCCGGCAGTTCGTCCATGAACAACACCCCGTGGTGTGCCAGACTTATTTCGCCCGGCTGAAAATTACTTCCTCCGCCAATAAGGGCTACGTCCGAAATGGTGTGGTGAGGTGACCGGAAAGGGCGGGTGGCAATGAGCGAACTGTCTTGTCCCAGTTTTCCTGCTACGGAATGTATTTGCGTTGTTTCCAGACTTTCGGCTAGCGAGAGTGGGGGCAAAATGGACGGAAGGCGCTTGGCCATCATTGATTTGCCGCATCCCGGACTGCCAATCAGCAACACATTGTGTCCGCCGGCGGCCGCCACTTCGAGGGCGCGCTTCACCGGTTCCTGTCCGCGTACCTCGGCAAAGTCGAACGGAAACTCGCGTTGTTTGGCAAAGAACTCTTCGCGGGTATTCACTTCGGTGGGTTGCATGGTCTCTTTTCCGTTGAAGAAGTCGACAACGGTACGCAGGTGGTCGGCACCATAGACGTGGAGTTGGTTCACAACCGCGGCTTCGCGCACGTTTTCTTGTGGGACAATGAGCCCTTCGTAGCCCAGCTGCCGTGCTTTGATGGCGATGGGCAGTGCGCCGCGTATGGGACGTAAAGCGCCGTCCAGTCCCAGTTCGCCCACAACAATAAAGCGGGGCAGGCGACTGGCATCAACGGCCTCGATGGCAGCCAGCATACCCAGGGCGATAGGCAAGTCGTAGCCGGTTCCTTCCTTGCGTAGGTCGGCCGGTGCCAGGTTTACGACGGTGTGCATACCGCCGGGATAGTGATAATCACTGTTTTTCAGGGCTGGGAAAATGCGGGTGATACTCTCGCGCACGGCACTGTCGGGCAATCCCACCATGCGTATCTCAGACCCGGGACGAACGTCTACCTGTACCTCTACCGGACAGGCGTTCAGACCATTGACGGCGGCTGTAAAAAGACGGGCTAACATGTGGAGCTATTTTAACGGGAAACGTTTGCTTATTTCTTCTAAAAGGGCTTTGATTTCCAAATCGCGGGCTATGATTTTGCCGGTGGTGTCGGTCAGCACGTTTCCCGGAATATATTGGGGCGCAAAGAGGCGGGCCATCGGGCCGTTCCATGCCCCGCCGTCGCATACGGTGTAACCGTGCAGGGAGTCTCGCTCTGCTATTTTTCGGCAACGCTCTATATCGGCGTCAATGGCCAGGTTGATTACTTTCAGTTGTTTTTTTCGGCTGGTGAGCGTATCGCGCAGGCGGTAAAAGTTGGAGATACTGTTGTCGTTCCAACTTCCCCAAAAGTAGACGAGCACGCCATATCCCTTTAAGTCCTTGGAGTGTAAGGTGTCGCCGTTCAGTGTGGGAGTGGTGAAGGTGGGCAGGCGGTAGCCGGCACTGACTTGCAGGCGTGCGCGCAGTTTGGCATCCAATACCTGGAGCATGCGGTTGTCTGGCTGATTCTTTTGCAACAGGCGCAGCAGTTCTGTCTGTTCCCGTGTAGATGTGGTGGGAAGCAGGTCGCAGAACAGGTCGTACCATACTGCCACCGCAGCCATGGATTCAGGATTGGTCCGGATAAAATCCGCCCCTTTTTTCCGTTTTTCAGAGGCGCTCAGCCTGTTGGTTCCCAAGCGGAACTCCGTGAACAACTCGTTGGCGGGAGTACCTTCAACCCGTACATTTTTCAAGCTTTTGGCATCGCCTTTGATTTTCACCTTCGATCCGGGTTCTACAATCAGCATGGTTTGTGATTGGTTAGGGTAGCGCAGCCACACCAGTCCGGGGTTCTCCAAAGGTTGCTCCAGGGTGAATTGTCCCCGTTCCACACGTAAGGTGTCGTACTTGTTCCATACGTCGGGCGATAACAAATAGAATTCGCTGGTCTTCAGGTTATCAAAAGTTCCGGTTATGCGTATTTTCTTTTTATCTGTACTGCAGGCAATGCAGGTGAGGAGTGCGAAACCGTATAGAATCAGTTGTCTCATAGCTGTGTTTGTACAAGTTGTCCGGGAAAAGGATTAAGGGGGATAAAACAGTTAAAAAAGAGCATCTCTGACGGGTTGTGAGGTGATTCCCCTGACACCGTCCGAGATGCTTTAGTGGCCCTGCCTCCCAAATCGGAGGCAGGGGACATGGTTATGCTATGCTTATTTTACCAAGCTTTGGAAAGCGGGGTTGTTGGCCCATTTCGCAAACTCCAAGTCAACGGCGGCACGTTTTGCCAAAGAAGCATCTTTCAGGATGGCGTCTTTCAGGTTGGTCGTTACGGCTCCTTGGTTGTTCTTGCGTGCTGCAACGATCGCTTTCAGGTAGTTGGTGGTTCCGTCTGCCGGTTCTACACTGTTAAGCGTCTTTTCAGCGCTTTCGTAGTTGCGGTTCAGTATCTGTGCCAATGCTGCACTGTTTGTTTTAGATGCGGCAAAAGCTTTTTCAGCCTGTGCGTAGTTTCCTTTAGCGATATAGAGGTTTCCGAGTGCCTCGTCCAGCGTGTTTGCACCATTGCCTTTGGCCAAGTAACCTTCGGCAGCCTGTACGTCACCTTCTTTCAGGGCAATCAATCCCATGTTTACGTTCACCTCGGGAGCATCTTTTTTGATGCGGGCAGCCTGTGCCAGGTAGTTTTTGGCTTGTGCCAAGTCACCGCTGCGGTAAGCCAACTCGCCCAGGTTGTTGAATGCACGGTAGTCGTTCGGATATACCTGTGTCGTTTTCTGGAAAATAGCCTTTTGTTCGTTGGCGTTTTCGGTCAGTGTAGCTGCATAGAGCAGTTCTTCTACGCTCAACTGGCTGGCGTCGCTCTTGAATTGTTCCTGGATTTCGTCATCGCTGCGTCCAATAAGCTCATAGTTGATGGTGAGGCGTGCGCGGCGCAATTGAGGTAAGATCTCGTCAGCCAGTTCGCTGAATGCGGCAGAGATGTTGCGGATTTGTTTTTCGCGCTCTTCCGGTTCTTTGTACATGGACAATACACGCAGAATCAATTCTTTGTCCTGGATGTTTGATGCTGATACCAATTCCTGGAAGCCTTCCCAGTCTTGTGCGGTGTATTTGGTCTCTACGCTGGCGTCCATTTTGATCTTCTTCAATTCGCTGTTTACATATTGAGAAGAGTTTTTCTCACGTTGTGCGGCCAGTTTTTCGTTCAGTTTGAAACCACCGTCCGGAGAAGCGTATGCTGACACTTCAATGTTGCTGAGGGCTTTACGCTCTTGGTCGGCATTGATGTCGCGCAATGTTTTGATAAAATCTTGTATAGAGGTGCTTTTCAGCTCGCTGGTACGGATGTTGGCCTGCTGGATCAAGAACTTGATGTTGGCCTGCTGACGTTGTTCGATCACGTGCTGGTAAGCATCGGGTGCGGTAGCCGGATTGGCCGTATTCAGTGTATAGGCAAGCAGTGCCGAGGTTGAGAGCACACCGTCAGCAATTTTCACGTCGTTCAGTTTAATGGCTTTTTTACCTTTCCGGGCATCGAATGTAAGGTAAAGTTCGCTCTTAATCATTTCAGGCACGTATTTGAACGTGTTCTTCATGGTGTAGCTTCCGCCCACTTTATAGGAGATAGCCTGGTCGTTTCCTTCCACCTTTTCGCCTTGGAAGGTAGCACTTTGCCCTTTGGCTTCGCCACCGGCGTAGCGCAATACAGGAGTCACGGTGACAACCGCTTTTTTCTTCATGTATTTTTCGGGGAAACGTCCGTTAATGGTGGCGGGAACTTGGCCGCCAACAGCCTCCAACGGAGAAGGAGTTACTGTGAAGTTGTCTGCAGAAAGGTCGCCCATTTTACTGCAAGAGGTCAACGCTACTGAAGTTACCAGCGCTAACGACACATACAAATTACTACGCATATTATTTTAATTTTACTGTAATGATGAGGCAAAGTTAGGAATTATGCCGATACAAGGGAATGTCCGCTCTCTTTTTTTTTGGCATTTAACCGATTTTGACGCTCTAAAGCAAGAACTGAGGTTGTTTAGGTGCTGAATATGAGCCGGAGAGGAAGCGCGAGAAAGGTGTTTTATAGTGGCGCACATGTGCCGGACAGCCTTTTACACAGGCACAACAGCGGATGCAGCGTGCCGGATCGGTTTGCCAAGGCGTCTCGGCCGAGATTGCGGCTGTGGGACATAAGCGGACACACCGGCCGCAACGGGTACAGTCGGTTTCGGACTGTACAAGAGGAGCTGCCTGCAATTTAGCACCGGAGCGCCGAAAGCGGATGACTTTCCATATAAAACGGATGGTGGGCCACAGGGGCTGCGCAGGTTTGGCGATGCTGCGAACGTCTACTTCCGTTGCCTGTCCGCCGGTCAGTTTGGCCAGGATGTCCCGCCCGAAGGTGTGAGCCATTTGCAGGTCGTTGGCATTGGGTCGCCCTTCGGCCACCGGGTAGGCTTGTGTACTGTAACTGTGTTCGCCGATGAAGGATGCTGCCGCCAGAATGCGGAAACCTTGTTCGCGGGCCAGGAAGGCCAACTGCTCCAACGCTCCGTCGTAATGGCGGTTGCCATAAGTCACGCTCACAACGGCCGGCGTGTTGTTTCCGTGCAAGGCACGCAGCCTCTCTACCGCAACGGGCGGAATTTTTCCTCCGTAGACCGGGAAACTTAAAATGGCCAGCGTGTCGGCCGGAATTTTGACGGGAGGCGTTGCCACACGGGTCAGGTCAATGATCTCGGTACGTGGAACGGCTGTGCCGCGTGCAATGGCTTCGGCCACACGGAAAGAGGTGCGTGTAGGCGAAAAAGTGACAATATAAATGCTACCTAGGCTCATGGTCATTAAAATGTGCCCAAAAGTAATGAAAATCGCTCAAACACGCAATGTTTGAGCGATGGAATACAGTGGCCCGGGGCTATTTTTTTGTATTTGCCTTGCCATGGCAGGGTGTTCTTGTTTTAACGGACTGGGCAGTCGGTTGAAACAAGAACGCCTGTCCGTTCGGTTTAGATGCCCTGTTTGTTTTTCTGGTTACGGGGATGGTGCAACAGAATTTCTTCGCGCAGGCGGCTCCGGTCTATG
>CABSGW010000167.1 GCA_902477365.1 uncultured Prevotellaceae bacterium | reverse complement strand
CACTTTTCACTCTTTGGCGCATCGAAAAAAAGAAAGCGTAAAACTTGGGCTAACTGCCTTTTTTCCTTACCTTTGCACCGTCGTGGTACAGCTGACGGCACCCTCTGTGAATTACGTATTCTTATATAGAATACGTAATATTGTTTTTTTAAGAAATATCCGTCGGAAAAAAGAAGACGTAGAAATTCCTATAATTAGTATTGAAAACAGTCTCTGTGCATGGGCGGACCGGTTGCCGTTAATGTGTTTTTTGTTTGATGCGGAATAGCAGAAACTATTTGGGGTGGACAATAATTCCAGCTTTCTTTTGTGTGTAATTGGGACATAAAGGTATCATGCAACGAGCCGCCGATCTCTTTTGAACGGACAGCCCAGTTCGTTCAAACGGATTGGGCAGTCCGTTACGATGTCTTCTTGGAGATACCTCTGTTTTTCTATTGCTTATTGTGATTCACCTGATTTTGGATTTGTAGGGGATTGACCAATCAATCATTATTTCATTGATGCTTTGTTGATGCTAAGCTTGCATCAGGTCAGCTTTCTTTTATTTATGGGATAATGGAAGGCTATGGGAGTATTCTGCCGCTTTTCCACCATAAAAACAACGTTTTGTGCCGTTTTTCCAAGGGAAAAATCCATCATTTTGCCACTTTTCCAAGATTTATGATCTTTTTTTTACTGAATTTATGTTCAACGATTCTAGACATTAGAATATGTTTCTTACCGTTGTTGCGTTATTATTGGGTGCTTGTTTGCATTGGATCCTGGTAAGTGGATCATTTTATTTTCCGCTTTATGCGCTGCGGTTTGCTTCGAGAACTATTCAGGGAGTTATAAGCAGTTTATAGTGGTTGTATCTACGGTTTTTGAAAACATTTTGATGGAACCTCTCTTGGGTTTGGCATATATTGTTGAGGCTTGACATATCATACAGAGTGCCAGAATAGACTGTATACCTTTTATGATCAATCATAGCCAGGTTCTGGGGAAAAACTTGAATCAACCAATCCTATGGCTGATTCAAGTAAACGGTTGTTTGAAAACAAACCGGTTGTGTTTCTTGACTTATTCTCAGATTTATCCCACAACCTGGTACACGGTGATGCTGGGAGCGGCCTGAAAATACGGTTTCAGTTCTACCACGACATCTTGGTTGAAGAGGTCGGAGGTGAGATAGCTTTCGGCTTCAGCAACGGAGGTGAAGCCGTGCAGCACCTGAACATCTTCTTGGCGGACCAATAGTTGCTTGCTTACTGCACCGGTAATGGTGTCGAGGAACGGTTTGCGATACTTGCTGTAAACTGCTGCCGCGGCAGCACGGTCGCTTTCGTTCACCTGCATGGTGATTTCGAGGAAAGCTCCAATTTTGTTTTCTGTTGTCATTGTATGATTGATTTTAAAGACCCTGCAAAGATGGGGTATCTGTCGCCGGTATGCAAGGGAGGAAACCGAAAACGTGTGGTATATTCCGGAAGGTGAGCGTTTTTCTGTAGGAGGGATTCCTGAATTTACCATCTGTTTCCTTCAAATTACCATGTGGTAATAGCAAGTATTCCGTATCTTTGTCCTTATCTAAAATAGGCAACGCAATGAAAGTTGGAATAATACGGTGTATGCAGACTGAGGACTATTGTCCGGGAACGACAGACTTTAAAATGATACGAGAACGTAAGGGTGTGTTTGAGGGCGTGACGGAAGACATTGAACTGATTGGGTTTATCAATTGCGGCGGGTGTCCGGGTAAGAAAGCGGTGTTGAGAGCCAGAGAACTGGTGAAGCGGGGTGCGGACACCATCGCCTTTGCATCGTGCATTAAAAAAGGGACGCCAATGGGATATCCGTGTCCGTTTGCCGGAAAAATGCGGGCGATTGTTGAAAAAGAGGTCGGAGAGGGAATAGCCTTGTTGGATTATACGCACTGACATGAGAAAGCAAGAGGTGTTTCCGCTTTATCGATTGGAAGAGGCGAGTGCTTCGGACATTGAATTTGAGTTGATAAAAATGCCGGCGTTTTTTGCGGATAACGGCGAACATCCCTATGAGGCACATCTGCATGGCTTTTATCAGGTTGTCTGGTTCAGGAAGGGAAGCGGGGTACACTTTGTTGACTTTAAGGCGTATCCCGTAGGTGACGATACACTGTTCTTTCTGTCGCCCGGGCAGATTCACTACTTTGACCGGACACCCGGACAAGAGGGAGTCATGTTGCATTTTAATGAACGTTTTTTGTCGGACGAGGGAAGCAGTGAGAATGTGTTCCTGAAATACAACGTGTTCAATGCTTTTGATGCCGTGCCTTATTACAGGTTGTCGTCCGATGATGCCGGGAAATTGGGGCGTATAGTGTGTGCGTTGGAGGAAGAAACGGTGATGGAAAGCGCGTTTGCCCATAAAGACAGCCTGAAATACCTTATCAAATTGTTTTTGATCGGGGTACAGCGTTTGGGGCAGCGCGGCACGGGCGTTCCTTTGTGTATCAACAATTCGGCCAACCGCACGTTTATCCGTTTCCGCCAGTTGCTGGAACATCATTACAAGCAACTGCATACGGTGAAAGAATATGCGGACCGTTTGAATGTGTCAACAAAAACACTGGCTAACAGTGTGTATGAGAGCTCGCATCGTACACCGTTGGGCATTATCAATGACCGCATTGTGTTGGAAGCCAAGAGGCAGTTGTTTTATTCGGACTTGAAGGTGAAGGAAATTGCTTTCGGGTTGGGATTTGACGATCCTTCTTATTTTGTGAAATTCTTTAAGCGCCAGGCAGGGTGTCTGCCGGCAGCGTTCAGGGAGAATCATTAGCGATATGAACATCATTTATAAAGAAACGAAAGATTTTACCGAGGAACAGATAGAAGCGCTTTTTCTGTCTGTGCAATGGGTGTCGGGACGGTATCCCGAGCGGCTCACCCAAGCTTTGAAACATTCGTCTACCGTGATAACAGCTTGGGACAACGATAAGCTGGTAGGACTGGTGCGCGTGTTGGACGACGGGGGCATGGTGGCCTTTTTACATTACCTGCTGGTGCATCCCGATTATCAGGGATGTGGCATTGGAGCTGTGCTGGTAGGGCGGGTGAAGGAGAAGTATAAGGAGTACCTGTACATCAACCTGATGCCAGACGAGCGAAAGAATATCGCGTTTTACGAACGGTACGGTTTCAGGGTGCTGGAAGAAGGAGCGGCTATGCAACTCAGGCATCCGGAGTAGCGGGCGTGTGGTCGAGACATATTATATATAATAAGGAATAAGCATTGTTCTATGTTGAAAAGATTTTTAAGTATATGGATGTTGTGCGGCTGCTTGTTGGGAGCTACGGCGCAGGAACGGGTGAAGTTTGTGGTGTTTGCGGATTTGCATTACGACCTGATGCCGGATGGCGGCCAGCGTCTGGCGGATATTCTGGGAGCTGCGGCGAAACAGCAGGCCGACTTTGTGGTGGATTTGGGTGATTTTGTGCCTGCCAGTGCCCGGTATGACAGTGTTAGAAGGCAGGTAGCGAATGCTGCTGTGCCTGTTTACCACACCTTGGGTAATCACGATCTGGATTTGACGGATAAGCAAACATATGCCGCCTACTGGGGAATGCCGGCACCCTATTATTATTTTGACCGTGGCAAGTTCCGGTTTATTGTGTTGGATTCGAATTTCTTTGTAGACAAAGACGGCCAGACAAAGCCCTATGACAGACACAACTACGGAAGAGTGGGCGAAGAGGCGCGTAACCGGTATGGTGAGGAACAGTTGGGCTGGTTGGAAAAACTATTGGCCGACACAACCCGCATTTGTGTGCTGTTTTCGCATGCTCCGGTGAATGACGGATATGCCGAAGTGGTGCAAAACCGGGCTGTTCATCAGTTGCTGACGGATGCCCGCAACCGGGGAACGCGGGTGGCGATGGTGTTTGGAGGACATATACACAGCGACAACTACCATTGCATAGACGGCATTCATTACTTGCAGGTGAACGGGGCAAGTTACATTTGGGGCGGGAGCAAGTTCACCACTACGGCCCGGTATCCGGATGCGGTACATCGGGCTTACCCCTCCCTGAAGTATGTAATTCCTTATGACCGTGCTCTGTTTGCTACCGTGGAGTTGGACGATAAGGGAAAGATCCGTATAAAAGGAACGAAAGGACGCTATGTGAAACCCGAACCGGACAAAGCGTTGCTGAAAACAAAGTCCTACCCGTGTTCGCCGATTATCAGTTCGTTGAAACTGCGTTATTGAGACGGATGGCGGTGTGCTTATATTAAGAAAGGTTGGTGTTTATGGTGAAGAAAGTTAGAAAAATAGATTCGATACCAGAGGAGTCGGATGTGTTGAACGGTTTTGGATCGGTGGATTATGTAGATACCTATGCGATATCTGTAAAGACCAGCCTGTCGGCCGAGGAGGTATCGAGGGAGTTGATGAGCCATGACATGCCTTGTTGGGTTCGTTTTTTGTATCGCGTGCGAAATCTGTTTGTACGTGTGCTTGGGCTGGAAGCCGTTAACCGGAACGAAGGGACGGAATCTGTTTTTACGCTCATTGCCCAAAACGAGCATGAAGTGATTATGGGGAAAGATGACACACATTTGAATTTCAGAGGGGCTATATTGTTTGATCGGGAAAGTGATACCCTGTCGTTTATCACTTTGGTGCATTTCAATAATTGGCGTGGCCGCCTTTATTTCCTGCCTGTAAAGCCGTTTCATAAACTGATTGTGAAAAGCTTGCTTAAGAAGTATTTGAAGAGGAGGTGTGTATAATTCAGGAACGCTTGGGAGTCGCAACAAAAAGATAAAATTACGCGTGTAAAGCCTGTCTGTTCGTGGATATATTCGTATATTTGCAATCTCAAAATAACAGCATGCAAACACTTGTTTCCCCCTCTTTGCTGTCGGCCGATTTCGGCAATTTGCAGCGTGACATAGAAATGTTGAACGCCAGTGAGTGTGACTGGTATCATCTGGATGTGATGGATGGTGTTTTTGTACCTAATATCTCTTTCGGTTTCCCTGTGATGGAAGCCATGGCGAAACATGCCACGAAGCCACTGGACGTGCATTTGATGATTGTGCAACCCGAGAAGTTTATCCATGAGGTGAAGGCTTTGGGAGCGACGGTGATGAATGTGCATTATGAAGCCTGCGTGCACTTGCACCGGGTGGTTCAGCAAATAAAGGATGCCGGTATGATGGCCGGTGTGACGTTGAATCCGCATACGCCGGTTTCGGTGCTGGAGGACATTATCGGTGATGTTGATTTGGTGATGCTGATGTCGGTGAATCCGGGTTTTGGCGGCCAAAAATTCATTGAACATACAGTGAACAAAGTGCGTGTGTTGCGCGAACTGATAACGCGTACGGGTTCGAAAGCCTTGATTGAAGTGGATGGCGGAGTGAACCGGGTGACCGGCAAGCAGCTGGTAGATGCTGGCGTAGATGTGCTGGTGGCCGGCAGTGCCGTGTTTGGTGCTCCTGATCCCTTGGCGGAGATTTGTGCGTTGAAGCGTTTGTAGGTCGTTGCGCTCGCTCGTTGACAGTTTTGATCGTTATCCGTTTTTGCGGATAACCTTAGGATGGGTCGCCGGTTCGGCGGCCTCTTTTTTGTTGCCGGTTTCCTTTCCGGCCGGTTGGCTGTGGGCGGCTGTTGCCCTGTTTCTTTTTATATTGTTGCCTGTGGCATCCAGGTCGTTATCCCGTCGTTGGGCGGAC
>CABSGW010000166.1 GCA_902477365.1 uncultured Prevotellaceae bacterium | reverse complement strand
TATCGGTTAGGACGAGAGATTTTCATTCTCTAAAGAGGAGTTCGACTCTCCTACGGGCTACAGAAAATAAAAAGAAATTTAAGATGGCAAATCATAAATCATCCGTAAAAAGATTCCGTCAGGAGCAGAAAAGAAGACTGCACAACCGGTATTATGCAAAGACCATGCGTAACGCTGTTCGCAAGCTTCGTGCTACAACTGACAAAGAAGTTGCAGTAGCATTGCTTCCCAAAGTTCAGAAAATGTTGGACAAGTTGGCTAAGACCAATGTTATCCACAAAAATAAAGCTTCTAACATTAAGTCTAGTTGTTTCCTTTATGTAAACAAACTTTCTTAAGTTCGTTAAGCCTTTAAAAAATAAATCAGAAAGCGGTTTTCCAGTTCGGAGAACCGCTTTCTGGTTGTTTTCCATACTCTTTGCAGATGTGGATAAATTCTACACCTTTTCGGTTCGTTGTGTCGTGGGAAAATCGTATCTTTGTAACAATAGAATAAACACAAAATAGCAACAAAAACCAATGGAAGAAGAACTGAGGAACGATGCCGGTTACTCCGCCAGTAATATTCAGGTATTAGAGGGACTGGAAGCCGTGCGCAAGCGTCCGGCCATGTATATCGGCGATATCAGCGAGAAAGGTTTGCATCACCTTGTTTACGAAACGGTAGACAACTCTATAGACGAAGCCCTTGCAGGCTATTGCTCACATATCGAAGTGACGATATGCGAGGACAACTCTATTGTTGTGCAGGACAACGGTCGCGGTATTCCGGTGGACATGCATGCCAAAGAAAAAAAATCCGCACTTGAAGTCGTTATGACCGTACTGCATGCCGGTGGTAAATTCGACAAAGGTTCGTACAAAGTGTCCGGAGGTTTGCACGGAGTGGGTGTATCGTGTGTCAACGCACTTTCATCGCACATGTTGTCGCAGGTGTTCCGCGATGGTAAAATTTACCAGCAGGAATACCAGTGCGGTAAGCCGTTGTACGATGTAAAGATTGTGGGCGAGACCGAACAACGCGGTACACGTCAGCAGTTTTGGCCCGACAAGTCTATTTTCACCACAACTACCTATAAATACGACATACTGGCCAACCGTATGCGCGAGCTGGCGTTCCTGAATGCCGGTATCACCATCACGTTGAACGATTTGCGTCCGGACGAGGAAGGAAATACCCGTCAGGAGATATTCTTCTCGAAAGAGGGATTGCGCGAATTTGTGCGCTACGTGGATAGTAGCCGTGCCCATCTGTTTGACGATGTGATCTATCTGAATACAAAGAAGCAGGACACGCCAATCGAGGTGGCTATTATGTATAACACATCGTACAGTGAAAATATTCATTCGTATGTCAACAACATCAACACCATCGAGGGCGGTACGCATTTGGCCGGCTTCCGAATGGCTTTGACGCGTGTTCTGAAAAAATATGCCGAGGAGACTGCGGCCAAGGCACTTGAGAAGGCGAAAGTGGAAATTGCCGGCGAAGACTTCCGCGAGGGATTGACAGCCGTAATTTCTATTAAAGTAGCCGAGCCGCAATTCGAGGGTCAGACAAAAACCAAATTGGGTAACAGCGAAGTGACCGGTGCGGTACAGCAGGCCGTGAGCGAGGCGCTGACCTATTATCTGGAGGAACATCCCAAAGAGGCCAAGCTGATTGTTGATAAAGTGATTCTGGCTGCCACGGCCCGTATTGCGGCGCGCAAGGCACGTGAAAGCGTGCAGCGTAAAAGCCCGATGACAGGTGGCGGATTGCCCGGTAAGTTAGCTGACTGCTCCGATAAGGATCCTGAAAAATGCGAACTGTTTCTGGTCGAGGGAGACTCGGCAGGTGGTTCGGCCAAGCAGGGGCGCAGCCGCGCCACGCAAGCAATTCTTCCGCTTCGAGGTAAGATATTGAATGTTGAAAAAGCCATGTGGCACAAAGCATTCGAAAGCGACGAGGTGAATAATATCATCCAGGCTCTAGGTATCCGATTCGGATTGGGCGAAGACAGCAAAGAGGCGAATATTGAAAAGTTGCGCTATCACAAGATCATCATCATGACCGATGCCGATGTCGATGGATCGCACATCGACACCCTGATCATGACCTTGTTCTATCGTTACATGCCGCAGCTTATTCAAGACGGTTACTTGTACATTGCCACGCCTCCGCTGTATCTTTGTAAAAAGAACGGGGTGAAACCAACTTATTGCTATACCGAGGCTGACCGTATGCGCTTTATCGAGGAATTTGGAAACGGTAGCGAGCAGGGAATTGAGACACAGCGTTACAAAGGTTTGGGTGAGATGAACGCCGAACAGCTATGGGAGACAACCATGAACCCCGATACCCGTTTGTTGAAACAGGTGACGATTGAGAATGCCGCTGAGGCTGATTACATCTTCTCCATGTTGATGGGTGATGACGTAGGCCCACGCCGTGAGTTCATCGAGCGTAACGCGACGTATGCCAATATAGACGCATAAGCTTTAAAATAAACTCGCTTTTGGCGAGAACAGTACAGCCCGGTATTCTTCAGATACCGGGCTGTACTGTTTATGTATAGATGTAGTAATACATTAATCCATTAAATAGTCATGGGCTAAAATGAGGAATACGCTGGACGTCCATGAGATGCTGGAGTCGCGAAGCGGTTTGCCGGTCAAGGCATCAAAGTTTTCTGAAAAGCCGGAAGTAAGGCAAAGGTTACAGAAACGCGCTGCTACGGTTTTGGCAAACTCCTCTTCACCGCATTTACGTAATCCTTCCGTTACCAGCATGGTGGATGGCGCCCAAATCGGCCCTCTCCAGTATCCGTCAGCTTCATACAAGTCGCTTTGGGGACTCTCGCTGGCTAGGCCGAAGGGAGTCAGCAGATAATCCTTTCTCTTTAGGTCCGAAATGAGCTTGGCCCGTATGTTTTGTGGTAAGAGTTCGCCTAAAAGAAGCGGCACATAGTTTATCAGGCTTTGGCTTTTCGGATTGTTTTCGCCGGTTTCTATCTTTTTGGCAATGAATTTGTCACCTTTCCAAAGATCTTTCAATAGCTTTTTCAACAAAATTCCGCTCTTGTTTTTCCATGCTTTTGCTTCGCGCGGTTTGTCTAATTGGGCTGCCAATACGGACAACTCGTTCATTTGTAAGATTAAGAAGGTAGCCAGATCCGGACTCTCTAAGGGGAATCCCATGTCGAATCCGGTACCATTGTCCCATCCCGAGTCGTATCCGTGATTGTACTCCGGCATTCCGTTTTTGTTCTTGTCGCGGTGGTCAAACCAGAAATGAGTCCATTTGACCAAGCGTTCATATGCTAATGTCAGTTGTTCTTTACCGGGATTGAAGTGTTCCAACAGGTGTGAGAGCGTCCATCCGTGAATGGGCGGTTTTACATAACCTAGAACTTGTGTCTTGCAACTGATATTATCCGGAAGCGAACCAGTGACAGGATTTTGATGATCGAACATGATCATAAACTGATCCCAGGCTAGTTGAGGTTGGGCATACATCAGTCCCATGGCATGGAAACAATGATCCCAGCTCCAAATATACATCATTCCTTTTTTAGAGACGGCCATACCTGGGCGCGTGATGTTCTCCCGCGGCTGATAGATGGCCGACCAATTCCGATAGGCCGCCAAGGAACGCGCTTTTTCCAAGTGTTGTGGTACGCTCGGCACGTGCTTTTCCCATTCTAGGAAAGATTCGGTCAGGCGTTTTAGCGACGTTTGGCGTGGTTCGGTGTACCGTTTGGGTTGCCACAGGTCGTAAAATTGTTCGATGACAATCTCCACTTGATCGCTCTCTTTTTCAATGTAAAATGTGTTGTCCTGGTAGCTGATTTTTCCTTTTTGGGCTGTTAGGGCGATATTGTTGCTGCCTATTATGTAGGTGTTGCCCAATTCGGGCGAAACGTTCCGGTAGACCGTATTCTTCCAATCGCCGCTCAGTTTCAAGTCTGCGCCTTCCAGACAAATATGCAAGATGGACGGGCTTTCAAAGTAACAGTTCATCTTTCCGCTTTCGGCACTTCCCTTCATTTCAACGGGTGTACCTTGGTATTTGAAAGGGATAGGTTGATTCGCACTGACAGGCGTAATTTCAATCATGGGATTGGTAAGGTTTCCCCTGAACGTGCGCCCGGTCAAGTCGTTTAACCGCAGGATGTCTGCGTCATCCTGATGGTTGACAAGCAACGACATGTACGCCCCGTAGCAACTGAAAGGTGTTTGCTCTACATCAAAGGTGAAAGTTGTGGCGTCTTTTCCTGTGTTTTCGGAAAATGCGACTTGGTGCATATAGCAACATGCAAGGAGAATAAACAACTTTTTCATGTTCATGGTCTTTCATTAGGGAGGGATTATTTTTCACCCAGATTCTCATACCGTTTTTCTTCCTTTATGTGGTCGGCCTGCTGTCCTGTTTTGTGGTAATACAGGTCTGCCAAGGGTTTGTATTTGGCGTACAGTTTGCGGGTAATCGCTATTTCATCCCCTTTGGTTAGCGGATGGCGCATTTTTTCCGTTTTATTGATGAATGCAAATTCCAGTTCGGCCATTTCACGATACAAGCTGTTGGCACGGAAGGCTTCCCGTCCATGCACTTGGGGCAGTCCCTCTTCGGTATAAGGCTTGCCTTTGGCCAGCGAATCGGCCATGGCTTGGTAGAAAAACGCCCATCGTGGTTTGTAGAATCCGGCAATCAGGCCACTCCATTCGCGCCAGGAGTAGTCGAAGATGATAGGCACTTCATCGGGTCCCCAAATCGTAACCAGTGTGGTGGCGTCACGTTCCAGCTGGTCTTTCTCCTGCGGTGTCTTTCCGTGACTTCGCGCATCGGCTATCCATTTGTCGAAACTGTATTCTTCGCGTGTCCGCAAGAGTTCATCCACATCGTCCATCAGCTCCAGAAAACGGCCGCTGTGCAATTTGAAATCCTGCAGATTTTGCTGTTGGAACGCCTGGCGTGCCTGTTGATGAATAGCCTGCCCCAGGTTACTGAGTATCTGGCGTTGCAAGTCTACAACGTCAAAACGGTAGGCGTCCGACCGGGCAAAGTGTTTCGGAGTTTCGAGCAACAGCAGCTGTTGCGCCTGCCATAACGAGAGCGGTGGATAAGGAATACCCAATCCTGCGTTAGGGCCTGATTTCTTGACATTCAGAGCCGGTCGTGCCGCCAGAATGGAGCTTCGTTCCGTTCCGTTTGTTCCCGGTGCATAGGGGCCTTTCAACAGTAGTTGCCATGCTGCTTCAGCCTGTTTGGAATGTCCGCCATAGCGCCTTTTGGCATAGTCTCTAAGCCAACTTGTGATGTTGACGGTATCGGCATGTAGCGGCATTTCAAAGGCCAGTGCATAGTAAACCGGATTTTGAGTGATACCCTCCATGAAGAGGCCCGATCCGCACACGTTGGGCGATTTCCGGTTGGCCTTTACATATTGGTTGGAGGCCAGCAGACGCAGGTCGCCGTGCAGGTTGATACGTCCGCCGAAGTTGTGCAGGTTGCCTGCTACCACGGCATATCCCCAACAGGCATTTTCCTTTTCGGAGAGTTTTCCGTTCAGGTCGAGTATGAGCAAATCCTCTTTGGGAACAGCTTTTACAATGTTTTCGCGCAAGCTCCATCCCTGCATGGCCCAGGTTGCTTGAGGATCGAAATCTTTGAACAGCTTATGGATGGTTTTGCCTACGGCCTGCAGGTATTCGGGCGTGTTGACCGGTGGCGCACTCTCGTGGAATGGGTCGGCGGCATA
>CABSGW010000165.1 GCA_902477365.1 uncultured Prevotellaceae bacterium | reverse complement strand
GGCGGGAGTTGCCCCAAAAATAACTGGGAAAGGTATATACATACAGTTTATAATCCATCCGATATTTTTTTTGTGGAAAAATATTGTTACCCCGCAGTCCAATCAGCATAAACCCCTTTGTAGTGACATCGCTATACAAAGAAAGATTAGATTGAGGCAACAACGTATCGGCCCTATCCATAGAATACAGGCCAGAAGCCACCAAACCTATTCCCAAACCTGCATCTGACGAATAATGAGGCCCTCCCAAAAAGCCGAAATCAATCTTTTTAGTAGGATCGGGCTTATCCGACTTTGACAAATAATCTGCAATCCGTGTAAACAAGGAATGCTTCTTCTCAACCGAGTCTGCCGGTACATCAGTACTCCCTACTTCACCATTTGTTGCAGCCCGAAGCCCACCAACCGCCATCAGCAATACGATCATTAGAAACTGAACCCGCATCATGTAAGACCTCTCTATCAGTATTTTATTTGAAAACTATCGGCAAAGATAACGTTTTCAACCCGCTTTTCTCTGATTTTATTCTTACTTTTGCACATTAAAACTATTAATAACACAAAAGATGAAGCGCAAATTTATTTTGCATACGGCAATAGCCGTCGGACTGCTGATGCCGCTAGATAATGTACATGCCAATACCGAACAGGAACAGCCTAATTTGGTTAACCAAATCACCCAACATTTCGAAAAGCCAAAATTCGGAGGATATTTTGTCGGGAAGTACGATTGGAACGACCGTGCAGGACAAGAAAAAAACGGGGGATTCGATATTCGTTACATGCGCCTTTACCTGGATGGGAAATGTTTTGACGATTTCTATTACAAGCTACAACTGGAAGCCTGTGGAGCTCCCGGCAACGACAAAGGCCCCCGCATCCTGGA
Organism: uncultured Prevotellaceae bacterium; assembly: GCA_902477365.1. GTDB lineage: Bacteria > Bacteroidota > Bacteroidia > Bacteroidales > Bacteroidaceae > Alloprevotella. Next base: position 4,934 of record CABSGW010000165.1, on the reverse strand, counting down.
TGCTTTCGTTGAATGGCAGAAATACAAATTCGCTCGTATTAAACTAGGACAGTTCAAACGCCCTTTTACATTTGAGAACCCCTACAATCCCTGGAATGTGGGATTTGGCAGTTATGCGCAAGTCATCAATATCCTCAGTGGCATGTCCGACCGTGTCGGAGAGCATTCCAGTGGCGGACGCGATATGGGGCTACAGGTACAGGGCGATTTGTTTCCGGCCTCAAACGATAAACACTCCTGGCTTCATTATCAAATAGGTGTGTTCAACGGACAAGGTATCAACCACAGCGACAAAGACAAATTCAAAGATTTGATCGGAGGCATATGGATTTCTCCCATCAAAGAACTCTCCATCGGAGGATTCGGATGGTCGGGACGTTATACCAACGAGAACTATACAGGCAGCGAAACCACCAAAAAACAAGTCAACCGAAATCGTTGGGGAGCCGGTATAAAATATGAAAGCCAATGGACGCTGAGAGGAGAATACATTGCTTCGGAAGGAGGAGCTACCGGAAATGCTTCCAAAGGAAATAAAGCTGACGGATGGTACGCCACCATCGGCGTTCCGGTATGTACCAAACTGAAGATGTACGGGAAATGGGATTGCTACCGCGACAACAAAACATGGGATGCCATGAAAACACTATGGGGAGCATCGGCCAACTACACCTTGTGTAAAAACCTTATGATGCAGGCCAACTATTACTTTACACACGACAAATCAGTCAGTATCGGTCAGAATTACCACACCATAGACCTGCAGGTGTACGCTCGCTTCTAACATAAAACAAGCAATTATATACCTCGACACCAAAGTATATAGTTGCTTGTTCTAGTTTGTACGCATCAAAAAAAATATAGTCCTATGCAAAAAATAAAACTGTTTGGCATAATCCTCGGAAGCCTGTTCTTTATCTCTTGCCGCTCACAAGCACAAAACACATTCACAGCTAAAAGAACAATCATCACAGGCCTTGTGACTAATTTCTCTGAAAAGTACAATGTAATTATTGTGAATTATTGCGACCCGATACAGGAATACGAAGTTCGGTATGCACAAAAACTATCCGAATCACAAGGCTCTTTTCTGACTGAACACAAATATACTTTTGCCCAAAATCTGACGGTTCGTCTTGGCAACCAATTCATTAATGTTTTCATTCACCCGGGAGACTCTGTCTTTATAACCATTGATGCCAATAAATTAGAAAACAACCTGAACGATGCCGTTCGTTTTTCAGGTGACAATGCCAACTTAAACCAAGAACTATTCAGTTGGACAACATCTCATCAATACAACTACACACCTCAAGTGGACTATACAGTTTCCCCCGCAGACTTTTTAAAGAACATTGAAGCGAATTTTAAGGCAGGGAAAGATTCCATACAAGCATACGCATCACAGACAAACATGAGCCGCTTTTTAGAGAAATGGGCTTTTATTGACTATAAATTCACACAAGCAAACCAACTCATGGACTACGACCATCCTGAGGCTAACAATTGGAATCTCTTTACACATCCTATATTCGATGTATTCAATGAAGACAATTTTCAAACAATGATGTTTCCGTACCATCTGGGTGTATGTATGAATGCCCTTATAAGGGATGACGCAGAACTCAAGCAATTATTCACTGCAGAAAAACAGGGCCCGGCCATCCGGTTGCTCATCAAAAAACTATCGGAAAAAGCACCTAAAGGCATTGTTCGAGACGTTATGCTCTTCGATTTCTTAAAAGCCCGATTGAAGGAAAACATCCAACTATACGACTCTATCCCCGAAATTGCAACGGCTTTTTCCCAAGCATATTTCCACCATGAATTGAAAACCTTTATCGAAAAACAAAGAAAAGGAAATATACAAGTGCTATCTCAAAAAGAGAAATCACTGACCGGTATTTTACACTTGAATAACGAGACGATAGAGAACATCAGCGATGTAAAATTACTCAATTATTTAGCGGCCAATTTCAAAAATAAAGTATTATATATAGATGTTTGGGCCACATGGTGCGGACCATGCAAAAAAGAGTTTGAACTCATCCCCGACCTGCATAAATATTTCAAAGATACGAAAGAAGTGGTTTTTGTCAACCTCTGCCTAGAATCCAATACAGAGCAGTGGAAACAAACAATAGCCAAACACCAAATAAAGGGTGAAAACTATTATTTAGACGGCAATGCCTCCAAACTATTCATGGCTGAAAACAACTTGTCAGGATTTCCCTCTTACCTGATTATTGACAAAGACGGTAAAATACACTATTCCGTCCACAGACCATCGAACTTAGAAGCAGCCATTCAAGATATTGAATCGTGTTTAACCCCATAAAGCCTTGCCTAGCCAGCCCTGTTGACGCCCCTCTGCAAATCGCCTCCACATTCCTTCAATAACAGCTGTTGCAACGCATGTACTTTCACCGGATGATCTGACGAAAGGTCTTTTCTTTCCTCGGGGTCATCCGGAAGAAAAAACAATTCAACCACCCGTTTACCTAAATGGTGACGCAATTTCCAACCATCAGCTGTTACGATTCCGGGGCCGGTATTCGATCCAAACACCACATACGGATGTCCGACTTTTTCTTCTCCTTTCAGCAGCTGCGGTAAAAAGGAACGCCCATCCTTGGGCATCGTCTCCGACAACGAAACTTGCAACCAGTCGGCCATCGTAGGCAAAAAATCATAATTGGCGACCAACGCATTGCTGATTTTTCCCGAAGGGATGATTCCAGGGCCATAAAACACAAGTGGAATGCGTACACCACCCTCCAAATTACTACGCTTCAGTCCGGCCATACCGGCATTTCCATTGAAGACATCCCCACTTTCAGAAGTTCTATATTTATTTTTATAGTGATCGAAAAGTTCATTGGTCTTCAAATTACGGTAAGGCTTTTCACAACGCCCTTTCTGTGCATAATAAATTTCATGCCCATTATCTGCCGAAAAGACAACGATTGTACGGTCGGCAATACCCAACTGCTCCAGTTCCGAAAGAATAATGCCTACCTGTTCGTCCAACAGTTTCACCATTGAAGCATACTCACGCTCGATAGGCGTAAGCGACCCATTGGCGGCCACTTCGGGATGTATAGCCGGTATGGCCACAGGTCCATGCGGCAATTGGGTAGGATGATACAGGAAAAACGGAACATCGCGGTGTTCGTGCAAAAAAGAACGTATCTTGGCTAAGAACAGATCTTGTGAATAGACTTCCTTCCCGTTCCGGTCGCGGCGTTCAGCCAAGGTCTGAATGGTTTCTTGTTCAATACTTTTTCCGCAATTAACCCGTGTGTTTCCTTCAATGGGTACAATCGTCCCGTTGTCGAACAAAAAAGGGGGATAGAAACCGTGACAACGCACATGATCCAAATAACCGTAATAATAATCCCAACCGTGGTGACGCATTTGTTCCCGGGTTGCAGTAAAACCCCATTCCAATTTACCTATTTGAGCCGTGACGTATCCGGCCTTCTTAAAGACTTGCGGCAGATAAAGATCTCCTTCAGGCAGACGCACATCGGACGTATTTATGTCCTTTTCAGCCTGAGCGATACGTGCGGTATCAGACAGCGGCAAGGTAAAAGCCCCTCCACGCGATATATTCCATTTGTCCGTACCATGACAATCGTGATAACCAGTCAACAGAGAGGCACGTGCCGGAGCGGAAAGCATACATCCATAAGCGTGTTTAAACATCGTTCCCTGATGAATCAATCGATCTATATGAGGCGTGGAAAACTGCTTTTGGCCAAAGGCAGACAACATTCCCATTCCCATATCGTCAGCATAAATGTAAATAATATTCGGACGGGCCACATCACCGGACGGTATCTGGGCTGTGGCTTATGACGCCAAAATCAAGGAACCGCCCACCGTACCCGATAAAGTGGTTAGCATACAAACTGTTTGCAATGGAAACTTCATGATATAACAAAGGTCTCTAATTCATTATTATTAAAATTCGTCCTGCCAGCTTCAGAACCAGACGGCATCAACAACTAGAGTGCTATCCGTTTCTGTTTTTCAAAACACATTTATTTATCCGAACACTCAAAATGATTATGACAACAACAAAATTAGAAAAATAGAATGAACCAACCAATGTTTATCTGACAAAAGACGTTCAATCAGCACGACATTACTTTTATCTCGGAGGAATTCGACACAAGCCATTCCCATACATGGATCCAAAACCGGGAATAGACGAAGGACGTTTACACCTGACAAGCACATGTTGTTAAAACCCTCCTACGGGTTCGTTCGAACGGACTGGGCATCTCATTTCCGTCTTACCACTGGAACATCTACGCGACACACACAATAGACAACACGAAAAACACCATATTCTGCATGCTTTACGGCAGACAGCAAGTCATCCCAAAGCATAAAATCAAAAATCCGACACAAAAAAAACGGATAAAAACAATACTTGGCACACTATTTGCTTGAGAACGGGCAACTATAGAACTAAAACAAAACCAGATACTATTATGCAAAAAGGAACTATTGGGGTTACAACAGAGAACATTTTCCCCGTCATTAAGAAATTCTTGTATAGTGATCACGAAATTTTTCTGCGTGAAATCGTTTCAAACGCCGTCGATGCCACCCAGAAGCTGAAAACCCTGTCCAGTAAAGGCGACTTTAAAGGCGAAATGGGCGACCTTACAGTACGTGTTACACTGGATGCCGAAAAGGGAACACTCACCATCAGCGACCGTGGTATCGGTATGACCGAAGCCGAGATAGACAAATACATCAACCAGATTGCATTCTCGGGTGCAAACGATTTTCTGGATAAATACAAAAATGACGCCAACGCCATCATCGGCCACTTCGGATTGGGCTTTTACTCATCATTCATGGTTAGTAAAAAAGTTGAGATCAACACCAACTCTTCGTTAGGCTATCATGGCTTCGAT
>CABSGW010000164.1 GCA_902477365.1 uncultured Prevotellaceae bacterium | reverse complement strand
AGCATCAGGTAGCTAATACGTTTTCCTTTGTCATCAAAGAACCTGAACACCTGGGATACCTTCACAAACATAAGAACCATGAAAGCCATCCGGAACATAAGGGAAGCAGCCCTGTTAAAACTCGCTTGCCCGTTCCCCCATATCCCTGTATTAAGCAACATAAAGAGGAAGAACAAAACAATCGCCGCACACACTGCCATGATCTGGTGCATATATTCTTTCCAGTTTTCCTGTACATCGCGTTTCATCACTTGGAACAAACGCGGCAAAGACAACCAATTATTCATATTTTTCATTTTTAATTCTATTACGAAAATAAGTTCCAGCTTTTCGGCTTGATAGTAGCTCGTACAAAGAACCGATAGGCCAACCCATAAAACAACACTGCAAGGCAGCCAAACAAAAGAAGCGTCCCTTCGTCATTGCGCATCAGGGCGCGAAAAAGAGAAGAACAGGAAAACAACAAACCGGCAATTCCGGCAAGCGCCACTGTCAGCCAGCTCCAGGCTTTACGCCCCCAAATGTTCCCACATAACATATAAATGGCATGGATACATAAATAGACGCTCACCAGTGACCAATCAGAAAAGTCCATATGCATCAAATCATTACCTACTTGTCGCAATACTTGGGGGAAAAACACATCACTAACCCAAGGTGCCCAATTAAACACCCTCTGTATCAACCAACGCAAACTGTCGCCCAATATAAACATCAATATAAAGCCGACCGTTCCACCCACTACAACCAGCAACAAACGACTCACAAATTTTTCAAGCATCGTGGCCGGCAACATCAGGTAGTCTATACTGTCCGTCTTTTTGCTGAACATAGCTCCCGTAAACGAGACCAACAAGCATTGACTGATACAAAAAAGGATATAGAAAAGTGCCCACAACGTATCTTTAAAAATCTGATGATACATACCTAATTGAATCCATTGCGCATTGGGGCGTTCATCGAAACTCAAGATATGGTTCATCTCGGCTCCTGTCACTGCTGCCATCATTCCAATCAGAACACCAATATATAAACGCTTGTTCTGCCACATATCACGGCGCATCACCAAAGCCAGGCGTTGAAAAGAGAAATTAAATTCCATAACCGCTACTTTTATACCGTCAAACATTCATCCTCCAGTATTTGCCTCACCCGTCCGGCATCGGACAATACGGCATTGAAGAGCCACTCCAACTGTAAAGGCGTTTCAACGCCGGCCCGATTAGGCAACACAACACCGTTTCCATAGAGCGATGGCTGTACGAAAAGCGCATCTTCCAACGGTTCGCCCACGGCGCGTTCCTCAAAACAAAAACGCTCGCACAAACGCTGCACGGAACTATTCAGCTGTACCTTACCGTCGTCTATCATCACAACATGGTCCAACAACATATCGACATCACGCACCTGGTGGGTAGAAATAACCACACTCTTCTCGTCTGTCATTCCCGATGCTATCACCTTGCGGAACTGACTCTTCGAGGGTATGTCCAGCCCATTGCTGGGTTCGTCCATCAAAATAAGCGATGTATTGGTAGCCAATGCAAAGCACAGGAAAGCTTTTTTCTTTTGTCCCATAGAGAGTTCACCCAAACGGATGTCACCTTCCATATCAAAGTCGCGTAAACAATTATACAACAGCTCTTCGCTAAACCGCGGATAGAAAGGCGCATTCACCCGTACATACTGGTCCATGGTCACGTTAGGCAATACAAACTCCTCCGGAATCAGGAATATCTCTTCCAACGTATGCGGCAAACGCTTCCACACGTTATCCCCATTCAACAACACCTCTCCCTGCTTTGCCTGCAACAAGCCACACATAAGGTATAACAACGTAGATTTACCCGCTCCGTTTTTACCGAGCAAACCATAAACATGACCTTTATCTAACGACAGGGAAAAGTCTTCTAATACCGGTTTCTGTTTCTTTGAATACTGAAACGAAAGTTCTTTGATCTCCAACATAAGTATTAATTTTATAGTGTAATAGTTTATTAGAACACGACAAAGGTATGACTTCTTTTCGTAAAAGCAAGCCCCATCCTTCTATTTAACTTTAATTAATTGTAACCCAGCTATATAAAAAGTGTCTGAGAAACAATCATTTCCCAGACACATAGCCAGTAAATACAGCTGTTGCAACTAGAACAACCACATCACCCCAACAGACATTGCATTGAATGCAGGGGCGTAGTCTGTCTGCAATACCCGACAGGGCGAATATTTAAAGTAAGCACCCAAGTTGCGGACTCCGGCCATCGCCGTCAAATCCACCGTCAAAGGATTTTCATGAATATTTTTATTAAACTCCTTGTACTTCTTCCCATCCAACTTATAACGGGTCTTGACGCTACCATAAGTGTTCAGGCACACAATAGCCCCGGCACTAAAGAAATAGGAATTCCGCCCACGCGGACTTTGCCACTCTAGCAAAAAAGGAACGGTAACGCTGAATGTTTTAATGCGCGAGAATTTAATATCAGCCCCTTCCGGATAATCGTCCAAATGCAAATTGCCATCTTCTTTCACAAAACGTGTATGCCCGGTCATGCGGTAATTGCGCCAGTCTATTCCGACACCGCTTACCAGGCCCCAACCATTCTTCCACGGTGCATAATCCACCGAGAAGATGTTCCAGAAAATTTCGAATGAATTGCCCATAGTTGTATTCACGCTACGTCCTGCGCCCAATCCGCCTGTACCCGCATCGGCCGCATTGCAAAAACCGAATCCCAGTCCTTCCCAATGGCCGTCAAAGCCACGCGACCTGCGATGTTTCTTGGTATATTTACTAAAAGGCAGGTTGAAGCCCCAATCCGAACGTTCACGAATAACCAATGTCTCCGGATTGTCCGAACGAAAACTCTTGGTGTAAGTAAACCGATAGGCAGGATTGTCTTCGCTTCCCTGCACATCCAGTTTTACCTGATTGCCCTTGTCGGTGAATTCCACCCGAGTCGGTTTATCCACCACTACCACCGTATCTGCCAACGCTGTGGCATTCCCCTGACACACAGCTAACAACAAGGTTAGTGTCCCCATCAATCTCTTTCGTCTCATACGCTTTATTATTATGTGTAACTATTAGTTCCTAAACATCTTTTTCAATTGATCTATACTCGTATTTCCCTCCATATAGATCAGAATAGTTTGTGACGGACTGCGATGATAGACCAGATAACGCAACGGTTCCCGCTTTCCCTTGACCGGATTAAAGCGATAATAACCATAGCTCAACCGCCCTTCTACGATACCAATCTCCTTGTCAACGGCCTGTGCCTCGTCTTTCTTGACCAGTCCTTCTACCAAGGGTAAGGCAGCCGCCCCCTTTTCAAAAGTAAGACTACGGAACAACGTCAATCCGTACGGTTTCAGTTGTTTACCCTTTACCAGCAGTTCCACGCACTGTTTATCGTGCTTGAACCTGCCGTCAAAAAGTGATGCCACGTGCATTCCCTGCTGTGCCTTAAGGGATAACGCCACACACATCCATATAACCACCACCAATAGTCCTCGCTTCATATGCTATTTGTATTCTGCTTGTTCAACCTCATTTCATTGTTCACCATACGCACCAAAAACAGCGTTCAACTGACTCTCTACCGTAGGAGCCCCGTCTCTTTGTGACGCGATACGAAGTGTTTGCTGCATATACTCCATCACCACCTCGCGGTCAGTACACCGCTGGCCGTTGATGTAAGCCACACAAGTGTCTTCGTGTTGCAACAGCGCGTAAGCACCACCCGTTATCAGCAACACACAGGCCACTGCCGCCGCCCACACCATCCGAAAGCGGTTGTGAGAAACGGACCTGCCCACGCGCCGTCCTACAACCACGAAACCCATTACGGCGCGATCTTCCCGGTAACGGGCATCCGATGCCTGATCCGAAGCCAGGAAGATACGCAACAGTCTTTCCTCGTGATCCGAAGTAAGTCCATCGTAGTAGCGTTGCAGCAAACGGTCGGCCTGTTCTTTTGATATGACCTGTTTTTCTTGTCTCATGACGTCCATTTATTATATAGTTCACGAATCGTTTTACGTGCTCTCGACAAATTCATGCGCACAGCCGCTTCCTGCATGGAGAGCGATGCTGCGATTTGTTCCACCGACTCGCCTTCAAACTCTTTCCGACGGAAGATGGTACGCTGTACCGGAGTTAAAGCCTCGTCCACCCATTGTTCAATCAAACGGAACCGCTCTTCCCGCTCCAACCGCTCCTGATCCGACTCTACCGGAGGGGAATCTTGCGCTTCATCCAATGTATACACGTCCCGTCTCTTGCGCAATGAGTCTAAACACAGATTACGCACCGTAACCACCGTCAACGCCTGGGCTTTCTCCGAGGAGTCAATATCCTCTCGCCTGGGCCACAACCTGCAAAAGGCATCTTGCAAAGCATCCGAAGCCTCGTCGTCATTGGCTACGATGCCCTTGGCCAGGCGTAACAAACGCTGGCGCAACTTGGTAAAGGTGGTTATCAGGATTTCTTCACTCATTTGTTTTAATAGCACGTCTACATAAAGATAAACGTGGAATCCGAACAAATGTAACACCAAAAACACGTTTTCTTGCATATTGTCTGAAAAATATTCCAACAACCACCATCATTCGTCATCCGGGGAATTAAGAACGAGCTGCCCTTCTCCTTAAAAGAAGAAGGGCAGCTCGTACAAACAAACAGGGCATCTCGAACCGTAAGCAACTACTCTTGCTTACGGTAACTAAAGGCAGCCCACAAGTTCAAGACCAACGCACACAATGCCAATGCACCGAACTGTACACCCAAATCGGACAACAAACAACCACGCAAATAAACACCGCGCATCACCTCTATAAAATAACGTGGAGGAATAACGGTAGTTAACGCACGCGCCCAATCGGGCATTGACTCAATGGGAGTAAAGAGTCCGCTCATCAACATGAAAAACATGACAAAAAACAGGGTCACGAACATGGCTTGCTGATAGGTGGACGAATAATTGGAAATAATCAGTCCGGCTCCGGACATAGCCAACACAAACAAAACCGCAGCCAGGTAAATGATCCAAATGCCACCCGCCGGCGTCAGACCATAGACCCACGCAGCCAACCCCATACCGATGGTCAGCACCACAAAACCTATCAGCCAATACGGAATGAGTTTGGCCAGTGTAAAGGTTAACCGGCTGACGGGAGTAACGTTTATTTGTTCGATAGTCCCTCCTTCTTTCTCGCCTACGACATTGAGTGCCGGCAAAAAGCCGCACAGCATAATGAGTAAGACAACCATCAAGGCAGGAATCATGAAATAACGATACTCCTCGGTTTCATTATACAGGTTACGCACGGTCAAGGCGTCTTCCGGAACAGACAAGCCCTGTTCGGCGACATGCGTCCGGAGGGTTTGCATGGCTACGGCACTCACGTAGTTGCTGCCCATAGCCCCTTTCATGCCATTGACAGCATTCACCGAAAGCTGTAACACGGCAGGTTCTCTGCGTGCCACGGCCTTGTCAAAACCGTCCGGTATCTCTACCACCACATCCAACATACCCGCCTCTATGTGCCGCAACGCCTCGTCGTAAGAGGCAGGCATAGCCTGCAAACGCAGATAGTCCGTGTGCGAAAAGTCGCGTATCAGCTGCCGGGACAGGGTGCTGCGATCCAAATCGACCACGCCGACATTGACTTGTCTGATATCCATGGTGGTGACCCAAGGCATAACCAACAGCACCATCACGGGAAACACCAACACCAGTCGCGGCAAAAAAGGATTTCGCATGAACTGTTTGAACTCTTTTTCTAACAAATAACGAAGTATCATCATCACGCCTACAATTTATCGTTAAACCGTTTCAGTGCCACTGTCACCAGCAACACAAACATAGTAACCAACACCGCTGCCTCGCGCCACACATCGGCCAACGGTAACCCCTCGATCATCAGCTTGCGCACAGCCGCAATGTACCACCTTCATAATATACATGGATATTATCTGAATTATCCTCTATTGATGGAGTT
>CABSGW010000163.1 GCA_902477365.1 uncultured Prevotellaceae bacterium | reverse complement strand
GGGTAGGCTTCTTTCCGTTGTTCGCCTCCGGAAAAAGCATTACCGATATCGCTTTTACATCCGAAATATTGTTGATACAAATTACCTTGCTTGTCTACACACAACACCAACATAGTACTGTCTGTTGTAAGGCCTATTACTTTACTTTCAGGTACTGCTACCGGTTTGCCTTTTTGCATCTCGATGTAAGCATCAGCCCAATCAGCATGGTCGTTATTATTGCCGTCTGGGCCTGTCAATGCCTCTAACACCAATTGATTGACACCTTTTAAGTTTACATCAAACTTAAAAGGTTTTCCACCACGACGCAATAAAGGAGATTCTTTCAATACTTTACCATCTCCGGTAACACGAAACTGTACACTTCCCTTGCCTTTTTCTGCCTCATCGTCAACACCGACAATGGCCGTAAACCGTTTACCTTCGCCATTTAGCAACACGATGTATTTGCTATAAGCATGTGTTCCGACACCTTTTTCGTAGGTTTTACCTTGCAAGGTTAATGGATTTCCATCACAACTTTTATTAGCTTTGGCACTGCCGAACCCCGTTGTCATCAAATTTAAATTAAGCTGGCTCAGTGCAAAACGCTCTTGCGCCTGTCCGACAAATGCGAACAGGCACAAGACGAATGCAACCAGCAGACTTTTTTTCTGCATAGTTTGTGGTTTTATGTTGAATATTATTTAGTACGGATTTTATAACCGGAAACTCCATAGTACAGGATGAACAAGAAGCAAGGCAAACACAGCCAATAAGCATCCTGAGGAGACCATACATCCTTTAACCAACCATATAATGTTGGAATAACAGCACCTCCGAACATGGCCATGATGAGCAGTGAAGAGCCAGATTTGGTAAACTTACCCAAATCGGCCATTGCCAACGGCCATAAGGCTGGCCACATCAGTGAACATCCCAATGCCATGAAAGAGATGAAGTAAATAGAAAGATCACTTGGAGTTGTTACAACTAAAATAGAACCGATTATTGCCAGTATAGAACATATTTTCAAAGCAGCAGCCTGACTGATGTACTTAGGAATAAAGATAATACCACAAATATAACCAATTACAATTCCGATAGGAGCAATCCACGCATAGTTTGCAGCATTGGGGAGGTTTAATGCGGTTGCATAGTCAACCAGCGTTCCCAAAGAAACTGTTTCAACACCAACGTAAAGAAACAATGCCAAGCATCCCAACAACAAATGGGGGAATTGCCATACGGATGTTTTACTGTCAGCATAAGGGCAAGCCTCCGAATCGCTTTCGTCCTCGCCGGCAGCCTTCACTTCGGGAAGTGGAGCCATAAGAGCCATAACACCAAGGATGACAAAAGCAATAATGATAACATAAAAAGGTGTGGTAAGATCGGCTATACCAATGTTCTTAACATCCTTCCCAATGAGTAATGCCAAGAATAAGGGAGGAATAGGCCATGCCAATTTGTTACAGATACCCATGATACTGATACGCTTAGCCGCACTTTCAATTGGACCAAGAATCGTGATATAGGGGTTGACCGAAGCTTGCAGATAGGCATTAGCTGCACCACTGACAAAAGATGCCAACAGGAATAAGCTAAAGCTCATGTTATTGGCAGACATTACAAACAGATAAAAAGCGACAGCAAAAATGGCAAACGAAAGTGCCATAGTACGCTTGTAACCAATTGCCTTAATTGTAAGGCCGGCCGGATAACCGAAAATAAGGAACGGGATAAATGTTGCTGCAATGAGCAGATAAGATTCGGCGGAAGTAATACTCAATCCGCCTTGCAAAACCGGAACCAATACCGAATTGATGCCCAACGCAAAACCGATAGCGAAGAACATTATGCCGATAAAGGCTAGTGGTAATGCAAAACTTTTAGAATTTGCCATAATGTTAGGATATTAGTAATTAATTAAGTTCTAGTCAATCATATCGAATCCACAATAGGGAACTAATGCTTTTGGAATACGAATGCCATTGGGCGTTTGATTATTTTCGAGCAAGGCCGCCACAATACGGGGAAGGGCTAAAGCCGATCCATTAAGGGTATGACAAAGCTCTATCTTTTTATCTGCATTACGATATCTGCATTTCAAGCGGTTTGCTTGGTAGGTGTCAAAGTTAGATACAGAACTAACCTCCAACCAGCGTTTTTGGGCTTCGGAATATACTTCAAAGTCAAAACAGAGTGCAGCCGTAAAACTCATATCACCTCCGCAAAGGCGTAAAATACGGTAAGGGAGTTCTAACTTAATCAGAAGGTTTTCAACATGTGCCAACATTTCTTTATGAGACTGTTCCGAATGTTCGGGTTTGTCTATACGTACCAATTCAACCTTTGAAAATTCATGCAAACGGTTTAAGCCACGCACGTCCTTTCCATAAGAACCGGCTTCACGACGAAAACATTGAGTGTAAGCACAGTTCATGATAGGTAATTCTTTTTCATCGAGAATTACATCACGATAGATGTTTGTTACCGGAACTTCAGCCGTAGGAATAAGGTACAAATCATCCAAATTACAGTGATACATTTGTCCTTCTTTGTCGGGAAGCTGGCCTGTTCCGTATCCGGAAGCTGCGTTTACCACGGTAGGAGGCATAATCTCCGTATAACCGGAAGCACGTGCTTCGTCCAGGAAAAAGTTTATAAGCGCACGTTGTAAGCGTGCACCTTTTCCTTTGTAGACAGGAAAACCTGCACCTGTGATTTTCACGCCCAAGTCAAAATCAATGAGATCATATTTCTTTGTCAATTCCCAATGAGGAAGAGCGTCTTTGGGGAGTTCCGTCTCCATGCCACCCATTTTTTCGACCACATTGTCCTCTGCACCTACACCTTGCGGAACACTGTCATAAGGTATGTTTGGAATGGTATAAAGCACTTGCTTCAACTCCTCGGCCACTTGGTCTAGGGCTTCCTGCAAAGTTTTACAGTTTTCTTTAATTTCAGACACCTTCGTCTTGGCATCATTAGCCTCGTCACGTTTACTCTCTTTCATCAATTGACCGATGCTTTTTGAGAGAGTATTGACTTCAGCCAAATTGGCATCCAGCAAAGCTTGCGTTTTCTTTCGGTTGTCATTAAGAGCAATGACTTGCGCAATGGTTTCTTTTGCTTGTTTAAAATGTTTTTTTTCCAAGCCGCTTACTATGGCTTCTTGATTGTCTGTAATTTGTTTAATCGTAAGCATGATTACCTCTTTTAATATCCTTTGTTTTGAACGTACAAATATAAGAAAGATATTTTTAAAAGAGGTGAATTGAGACATTAAAAAGTCGGGTTACATAAGGGTTTGAGCAAAGAAGAAAGCTGATTTACCGAAAAACCGTCCCCATGATGCCTTGGCAAAATGAGGACGGTTTTGACCTGTCTTTTTACAACGATGAATCGGGTTGTTAAAGTCTGATTGGTGTGATACTATCTTCACAAAGATTTTTCCCTTTACCGGAAACGGCCCGCCACTGGTTCTTTCCTGGTTGCATGGGGACATCCGTCCAAAGGAATATACCGGATTCACCTTTTTTCTTACCCAAAGATTTACCATTGACAAAGAGTTCTACTTCTGCTTGATTGGAATATACTTTAATGGTCTGTCTCGGTTGTTTACGCTCTGTCAAGCGCCGTTCTGCTATGTATACAAAAGGTTCGCTGTGGTTCCAATTAGCCTTATAGAAATAAAAAGCATCTTTCTTGTATTTACGATCAAACGTAACCAATCCTTTGTCATTACGTCCCGGAATTTCTCCCTCAGTACGATGAGCTGCTCCAAAATCGAACATATTCCATACGAAAGTTCCCCAAATAAAGGGCCGCTGTGCAATGGCTTTCCAATTTTCCTCGTGGTAGTAAGCCTGCCAGTTTTCGGGATGCCAATATGAATTTGCCTTGGGTTGTTTCAACTCTTCCTGCTGGTGCAAAACACTTGCTCCAGCTCCATATTCACTGATACCGATACATTTCTTTGGATATTTCTTATGCATATAGTCGGCCCAAGTACCTGCGCCTGAAGGCTTCCCGCCATACCATCCATAGTAAATGTTCCATGCGTCGAGGTCGGTAGTGGGTTCAAGCCCATCACCTTCCTGGTGTGCACAGGTGGTAAGGCGTGTCGGATCTTCCTTGTGGGACAGTTTGATAAGTTCTTCCACATATTCAGTGGGATTGTCGCCGATGCTTTTCAATTCGTTGAACATACCCCACATACAAATAGACGGATGATTGTAATGTTGGCGTATCATTTCAATAAGCTGTTGACGGCCATTCATTCGAAAAGCTTCCGAATCGTTGAATCCCTTGTCACGGTATCCGCCAGGGCCAACAAAGGGTATTTCGGCCCACACGATAATGCCCTCCCTATCACACAGGTCATAAATATACGAATCTTGTGGATAATGGGCTAGGCGAATGGCATTTACGCCCATTTCGCGCATGATGCGGATGTCTTCCTGATGGTGGATAGGGTAGAGAGCATTACCTACTTCGGCCCTGTCTTGATGGCGACACACGCCTTGAATACGAAGATGCTTTCCGTTGAGAAAAAATCCCTTATCAGGATCAACTGTCACGGTACGGAATCCGATATTTTGTATTACGGTATCGGTTGGAATATTGTTGTGAGAAATGATGGCATACACTCTATATAGGTAAGGATCGGCAGTACCGTTCCACAGATGAGGTTTGGTGACAGATAAGGTGGTGTGTGAAGTTCCTTTTCCTTTAGCATCTGTCACAACTGTGGTTTCTTTAGTAAGTACTTTCTTTCCTTGTTCATCTTCCAGTTGCACTGTTAATTGCAAGGTTTGCCCTGCCTTACCCCTTACTTGCACGATTGCATCTAATTGGGCTGATTCGGCACTGACATTAGACTGAGCCAGCCGTACACCGGAAGAGGCGTAATCGTCTACAGCAATGTGTGCCCGGTCTGTCACAATCATTTCAACGTCACGGTAAATGCCACCATACATATTGAAGTCGCCCACCAATGGCATCAGATCCATCATCTTCGCATTGTTTGCATATACCAAAATGGTATTTTCTTTTCCATAATTAAGCCGATCGGTTAGATCAACAGCAAACGCTGTGTAACCGCCCCGATGATCCGCTACGTGCTTTCCGTTGACAAGGACATCGGCTGCCGTATTCACTCCTTTAAAGCGCAAATAAACACATTTACCTTTCCAATTTTCGGGGATTTGCATTTTTTTCTCATAGATACCGATACCTCTGTAATAATCTTTTTGGCCGGCAAGGGCATCTTGATTCCAGGTATGGGGTAATGTAACTAATGTCCGTTTGTTTTTATCCACTTCATAACCATGTGTGAAATTCCAGTCATGATTCAGATTGATTACTTCACGGGCAAACAACGCACCGGTACACATCAGTGCATATAGGAATGATATCTTTCTCATATTATAACTATTGGATGTAATTTGAACGCGAATATACAAAAAAGGTTGAAATACAGTTATATGTATTTCAACCTTTTCGTTTTTGAAGTATCTATTTATGCTTCAGCCTGCGGTTCAACCGACACGACACTACGGTCACGGCTACCTCTCTTGAAGCTTACGATACCATCTACCAAAGCGTAGAGTGTGTGATCGCTACCCATGCCAACATTCTTACCCGGGTAGTGCACTGTACCGCGTTGACGAACAATGATGTTTCCGGCGATGCAAGACTGACCACCCCAAATCTTTACACCTAATCTCTGTGAAGCTGATTCACGGCCGTTCTTAGAACTACCAACACCTTTTTTATGTGCCATTTTCTTCTGTTTTTAATGATTAAGCAATAACTTGTTTGATGGTTAACTCTGTAAACTGTTGACGGTGGCCGTTGCGTTTGCGTTCGCCTTTACGACGTTTCATGTGGAAAACGATAACTTTGTCACCCTTTACCAACGGAGATACAATCTCACAAACTACTTTAGCACCTTCAATAGTAGGAGCACCTACTTTAATCTCGCCATTGTTGTCTACCAACAATACTTTCTCAAATTCAACAGCCTGGCCGTTTTCAGCATTGCGAATGTGGTGTACAAACAACTTCTTGCCTTCTTCAGCTTTGAACTGCTGACCGTTAATT
>CABSGW010000162.1 GCA_902477365.1 uncultured Prevotellaceae bacterium | reverse complement strand
GATGCAAGCCAACGGGCAATAGTGAAGCAGATGGGGAATATCGCGCCAGTACCGTATGTTTATCTGTTCCCATGCATCTGCTATAGTAGCTTTATCATCGGCAGGATTTTTCAGCTCCATAATGCACAGTGGCATACCGTTCACATAAAGTATAATGTCCGGACGGCGGTTCTTTGTGCGGCCATTATTGACATATTCCACTGTAAATTGGTTTACCACTCGGAATATATTATCTTTTGGAGTGTCAAAATTTATAAGGGCAACATCCTTTACCGTTCCGTTTTTAAGGGTAAAATTAATGCCGTCCACCATCCAGCCATACACTTTATGAAGTGTGGCAAAGTCGGTTTCAGCTCCCACAAGGCGCACATTATCCACAATCTGCTGTACCTCATCGGTATCAAGGTCAGGATTATTCTTGGTCAGAAACTCAATTAAATCATCGGCTATAAGAACCTCTTTTTGATTCGGACGAACAATCTTATCTCCTGACAAATATATCCACTTCTCTGCTTCCAAGAATGATATAAAAGCATTCTCAAAATCAGTCTCGCAGAATCTGCCGTTATAATTTATAAGTTTGTTTTTTGACATTGCGTACTCTCCAAATTATTAAAAATCTATTTTGAAGTTGATATGCTTAATACTCCGCTATAATTTGGATCATCCGTTTCACCAAACTCGACTGTAATATTTCCATCGTTACGCGTTGTTAAACAATAA
The DNA here is from genome assembly GCA_902477365.1 of uncultured Prevotellaceae bacterium. Taxonomy (GTDB): domain Bacteria; phylum Bacteroidota; class Bacteroidia; order Bacteroidales; family Bacteroidaceae; genus Alloprevotella. Next base: position 5,411 of record CABSGW010000162.1, on the reverse strand, counting down.
CGAGTAGTTCCATTAACTTTCCATCCTCTACTCATGCGTGTATATTTATCAGAGGCACTTGCATCACTCTTATTTGTATCAGAAATAATAGTCATCCTTGGATTAACCAAAGAAACAAAATCAGAATGATATGCTGATTCTCTACCATGATGTGGTGCTACTAATACATCAGCATTCTTGACAGCCTCCTTAAAATCAATTCTATTCATCAGTTTATCTAATGATTCCGTTTCATTATCACCACATATCACGACCTTAATACCAGATAAACAAAGTACTGTAATTATACTGAAATTATTAAAATTGGAATGGTCGCAAGCATCTGTGGAGAAGGTTTGAATTTCCAACCCTCCATAATTATTGGGATTCCTGGTATAATTTTCATCTTGTGGCGTAACTGGTGAATTATATCGATCGTTGATTTCACAATACTTCTCAAACTTTGCTCTATCACAATATCTGACATCTTTCATCACCTCATTATTACTCAAAGATTTTGCTCTTTGAAGTATCTTCGGCTCATTCAAGTTAAAATTGAGTATGTCATCAATGTGATCAAGGTGAGGATGTGTAATAATCATATATGCAATGTTATCACGCGATCGTTTACTTAGAGGTGACATATTACCACTCTCGTATGTACCTGTTCCAAGGTCAATCACTATATATTTACCATTAGGAGCTTTGACATGTACAGCCAATCCAAGTTGTACATCCCATACTGTCATTGTTGCTTGTCTTGCCATGATATTATTGTTTATTTTTCTTTAAATATTCATTAAGAACCTCTCTTGCATAATAATATGCCCGTTCTTTGTATCTGTTCCAGCATATTAGCAATATAGCTATTGTCAAATATGATTGCCAAAAACATGGATATAATACAATAATGAGGATAGTAGAAATTAGGACGGTTGTGAGAATTGTCCTTGATAAGGCATATTGCGCATTAAAATCAGCAACTCTCGATTTTTCATCGCCATTTACAGCTCTCATTGCCTTGCAAAACAATCTTTCTTCCGAAGGGTTTTCCTCCTTTATTCCATTTTGTAAAATTTCTCGCACAGCCATCGTTTCGTGAAAACGAACTTTTTTAATTCCTTTGTTTGACGGTATGAATAAGCGATAAATACAGCAATGTTTCTTATTCTGTTTGTCAAGCAACCGATTTGACGGTTTGCCACCAATAGTAAAATAGTAAATCGGTTCAAGGAGGCTTCCAATAGCATTTATAACATACCCACATAAGAATGCTATCGCTAAATATGCCACAGTATAGTCATTGTTATACTCTATTTGAAGAGAGTACAGAACAACAACTAAAAACAAATATCCAGCAACAAGTCTGGATAAAACATCGTAGTATTTAAAATTCATCACTTTTACATTTTATGAGTTCGCTGCTCTTTGGACCAATGCAGGGCAAAGAGTTTTTAATTGTTCCCGTACTTCTGAAGCTATTTTTTTAGCCTCTTCAAGGCAGTTGTATATATTCACTATTGACTGCTGTACATTAATCGGAGGGAGTGGTATTTTGACTTCACAGAATCTATCCCACTCCAAATTGGAACGAATACTGCCATCGCTTAAAAACCACCCATATCTATCCATTTCAAATCTCTTAAATTGAAGAAAAAGATATTGTGGAATGATTTTGCATTCGTCTTTTATCCTGAAAGTTGTATAGGCAGGAGAAATAATTATCGGTTCTGTCTTATCATAAAGTGCGATTCTGATGCAGACATCTCGTCCTGTTTGCATACCACTAAAAACAAAATCACCCTTATTGACAATTTTATATTTAGAATTATCCAAATCATTGGTATCAGCAACAGTAGGCATAAAAGTCTTGTCTCTATTTATACCACAAAATGGATAGTTACATCCGCCTGTATTGCGCTTATCAAAAAGTTCAATATAATCTCCGATTTTTACTTCCAGATATTTGTTTTTGCAGTCTGCTACAAATGCTTCGCAAGCCTTGCCAAGAGGTTTAATAAGAGCTTCGTTTTGCTCTGCAAGTGCTTTCAACCCATTGTAGGTATCAACTAATTTTTGCTGTACTTCTATTGAGGGAAGAGGAATTAGCATCAGAGAAAATTCATTCCAAGAAAACACTTCTGTTGATGAACCCCAAGAACGAAAGCAAGCATTGCGATCCCATTCCTCTCTACATATAATAATATACAAATAGTCAGGAAGTAACAAGTCTGTGTTTTTTATTCGAAAAGCAATGTTATTCCAACTGATTATAAAAGGTTTATTTGTATTGTTAAAACCGAGACCTATTTTCTTTCCATGAGTACGCGGATTATAAACAAACTCTTTAGGTTTAACAATGAGAAATTTAGACAAATCATTCTCCTGAAGATTTGCTTTTGTTGGGATAATTTCTTTGGTTATGGTCATGCCCATAGCATCCTTAATAGTATATTTACTTTCACTATTACGTTCATCACACTGCTCGATATACTCCCCAAGCCGAACCCATTTTATCTTACTTGCACTCATATCCCAACTGTTTTAGAGCGTTACGCAATTTTTCGTCATTCTCTTTCTGACGATTGAGAAGTTCAGATACAGCCGATGCCGTTTCTGTCAGCACCTTATTATAGTCAATATCAGAATCACGGTCAACAAACTCGATATATCGACTTGGAACGAGCGAGAAACCGTTTTCTTCTATCTCTTTGATTCCAACAGAGCGATAGAGTTCAGGCTCTTCATAGTGTGTGCCGTCAGTACCGACAGCCTGCCAATGGAAATAAATATCAGTTGCACGCTTGATTTGATTATCTTTCAACACAACTTTCTTTTTCTGCTCGCCTTTAACAGGGTTTTCAGTCCATTGGCGCAAATCCATAAACAGGATTTCGTGTTCTCGGTTACGAAGATTTCGTCCGTGATACATTCCGCCTTTTTTGTTTTGGTTAAGAATCCAAAGGGTTACACTTATATCCGTGGTAATGAACAGTTCGCGAGGCAACACAATGATAGCCTCTACCTTGTCATTTTCAATCAGTTTTTTACGGATATTCTGTGCGTCAGTATCGCCCAAAGCCCCATTGGCAAGCAGAAATCCGGCCACTCCGTTTGACTGTTTCAAATGGCTGAGCATGTGAAGAATCCAGGCATAGTTGGCATTGCTTTCCGGTGGTGTGTCATAATCGCTCCAGCGGGCATCATGTTCAAGATTGTCATTATACCATCCTTTGAGATTGAAAGGAGGATTAGCCATAATATAATCGAAATAAAGCCCTTTATGTAAATCGTTGGTAAAAGTGCTGTCGCTTTCTGCTCCAAGATTATGGCTGATTCCCCGTAAGGCAAGATTCATTTTGGCCAGACGATATGTAGCCGCCTCTTTTTCCTGACCATAAACATTGATTTTACTGATGTCACCCTGCTTGGATTTTACCAATTCGGCACTCTGAATAAACATACCGCCAGAGCCACAACATGGGTCATAAATAGTACCATCAAATGGTTCTATTATAGAGGCAATAAGCTGCACAATATCGTGCGGAGTATAATATTCCCCCTCCTCCTTTGTAGCATTTACGGCAAATTCCTTCAAAAAGTATTCATATACACGCCCTATCAAATCTTTCTCCTCGCCAAAGGCTTTGTGTGAAATCTTATTGACCTCATCCACAATCTTTTTTATATCATTCCCGGCTAAATTGCGCTGGGTAAATGTACCCTCGATGAAGCAACCTTTGAGAGCAGGAGTCGTAGTTGCAATACTACGCAAGGCCGTATCAAGAGCTACATTAAGCCCCGGAGCGGGGGTATTGATAATCATGTTCCAACGCGCTTCGGGAGGAAGATTGTATGTACCATCTGTAAAAGTGGCATCATCAAAAAATGCAGAAATGATATTTTCGTCATCAGGGTCAAGTCCGTCTTCTATAAGTTGAGTGCGAAGATGTGCTACACCATTTTCATATTTTTCTCCGATAAATCGAAGAAAAATCAATGTCAGCATCATGTCACGCTTCTCGAAAAACGAACCTGAATTTTTTGCCTGTCTCAATATATCGCGACACTTGAATAAAATCGTATCCAAGTTGATTACTTCTTCCTTTTTTATATTTGTTTTCTTTGCCATAACTATATGCTAATCTTTAGATGTTATAATTTCCCAATGCCCCCCATAACTTGGCCCAACTCGTTTTATAATATCCCCAGCTTTCATGCGCTCTAGTGTTATCCTCATTGCTTTCTCCGAGACTTCGCATTGTTTCGCCAATGCAGAAATACTGATTTGTGGGTTTTCAGCTATAAGAGAAAGTATCTTGTTACGCCCTTGTTGTGCCCCTGTTATGCCCTTGTTATGCCCTAACTGGTCGCTTTCTGGTCGCTTCTGGTCTGAATGGTTAGTTTCTTGTCTCTCTTCCAAAACCTTCGCACAAACAGTTGCTTTCATGATAAAGGCAACCAAGTTGTATTGCGGCTCTTTGACTCCTAATGCAGACAATTCACGGCACATACGGTCAACACCCTCACCGAACTCTTTTACATAGTCGTATGCTTTGAGGTATTCCGCAATTTTCGGATTGCGAGAGAAATGGGTATGACGAATATTGTCAGTGCGAACGATGCCCGGCAACTTGCCCGGTGTTTCGAACACAAGACGGTCATCGAACATCTTTATCTGAATTTCTGTTCCCTTAATACTGTAATCACGGTGGCAAACAGAGTTTACCACCATCTCTTGTATCACAAACTTGGGATATTCACGGTCGGTCCTGAAGATACCGTCCTCTCCGAGATAGGAATGCTCCTTGACCTGCGTTTCAAGATATTCAACGGTTTTCTGTATCTGTTCAAGAATACGACCATCGAAAGTAACATCTTTGATGACATTCATTTCACGCCCCACCTTTTCCTCAGTACCAAAGTATTTGATAAAGCGGACTCTTGCACGAGGAAAGAATGTCTGAGGATGCTTGCCAAAAAGTAATATACAAGCTGCACTGACTTGCGGTATATCGCCTTTATAGGTCACAAAACCTTTGTTCTCTTGCAGATATTCCATTGCAGACTTACCATAGCCAATCCGTTTCATGTAGGCTTTAACTGCATCCATGTCTATATCATCAAGCGTGGCATCGTATGCTGTGGAATCCTCATAATAGCGTTCTCCTTTGTCGTACATGAGTTGTAAACGCTCGTCAAAAGTCAGTTTGCGTGATTTGTCACCGACACGCCAAAACACTTCATCCGCTTGATTCGCATGAAGTCGTGGACTTGCAGGAATGTGCATCAACAATACACGATTATTACGTCCTTCTGCATCTGTACATGGTATGTATTCTGTAGTGACAGAAACTGAAGGAACACAAAAATCCAAAGGTGTGCGCAATATATCATTGAGATGTTCCTTGTCTTGGTCAACACCCTCTACT
>CABSGW010000161.1 GCA_902477365.1 uncultured Prevotellaceae bacterium | reverse complement strand
CAAGCACCAGCTACCATCGAATATGGAAGTTTTCTTCAAAATTGTTTCGACTTCCTGATCATCGCTTTCTGTATTTTCATGCTGGTAAAGGCCATTTCACGCCTCAACAAGAAAGAAGAAAAACAGTCTGTGCCCTCAACCCCTCCAGCCCCGTCTAAAGAAGAACTCCTCCTGACTGAAATACGCGATTTATTAAAAGTCCAAAATCAGGAAAAGCAATCTTGACAATCACACAAAAGAGGCGAAAGTTTCCACTCTCGCCTCTTTTTTTATGGTATCAAACTCATTTTTTATCAATCTCTTTCAGCAATTCGTCAACAGCTCGTTTCAATTGCGCATCTTCCCCTTTCACAATATCAGCCGGATCATTCGTCACTTTCACATCCGGTTCTAGTTGCGTATTCTCTAAATAGCTGCCGTCTGGCAACTCGTAACCGATAATCGGAATACCGAAAACAAGTGACGGATCTTGCAACGTCTCCCATGACACACTGGTCATGGTACCAGCCACAGGCATACCAACCACACGGCCTATTCCTTGATGCTGATACACCCAAGGGGTGCCATGTGCGTTGGAATAATCAGCCTCACATGTCACCATAATGGAAGGTTTATTCCAACGACGGCTGGGCATATCGCAAGCACGACGTCCACGAATAACCTGTTGAAAATACTTTTTACCGCTAAACAAGACTTCAACATCTTCGTGTAAGCGTCCACCTCCGTTAAAACGGATATCTATCACAATACCCTCACAGTCATTGTATTTACCTAACACATCCGAATATACAGAACGAAAGCTTTCATCTCCCATCGAAGGTATATGCACATAGCCCAAACGTCCGTTTGACCATTTGGCAACATCGGCGGCACGTTTCTTCACCCAACGGTCATACAATGAAACGCCTCCTGCCGGAACGACAATCTCATCCCAACGTTTTTTCGTTTCCGGATCATACACAGAAACCAACATTTTCTTTCCAGCCTTATGGTTAAGCAGCGGCAAATAATCCATATCAGGCTCTATCACCGTACCGTCTATCTTCTCGATAATCATACCTGCCTTCACAGCTGAAGAGGCCTTATCGAATGGCCCTTTCTGAAGTATCTCGGTAATACGTAATCCTTTACCATTATAGTTCAAATCAAACAACACCCCCAGTTGAGCCGTCGCATCGCCTCCCGAACCGGAAGGACGATAACGTCCACCCGTATGAGACACATTCAGCTCACCCAACCATTCGCTCAACAATTCTGCAAAATCATAATTGTTATTGATGTGAGGCAAGAACTTCTGATAAGCGGTTTTCAGCCCGCCCCAATCTACACCATGCAAACTCTTCACATAGAAACGTTTCTGAATTTGTTTATAGACATGTTCGAACATGCATGCCCGTTCGGCAGCCAGATCCAAATCAAACTCTGCACGATAGGTAATACCGGTCAATCCCCCTGAGGGTAAATCCATTTTCTGCATACGCCCACCATTCAAGAGGAACAGTGTTTTGCCCGACTTATCCATCTCCAACGCACTCCAAGAAGTATTCATCTTATGCAATAACTTCGTTTCTTTCTTGCGCAGATCCATACGCCACAAATCATATCCTCCTTCAAATGCCGACAAATAGAACAAATACTCGCCATCGCCCGAAATAGTTGCTGCTCCCAAATTAGACGAATTAGGAGTCAGTCGTACCATACGATCCTCTATCCCCTCCAATTCAACAAGAATATCCGTTTTGTTACTTTTCTGCCCTACCGTATCTTTCTCCTTTTTATCTTTCTTTTCTTTTTTCTCCTTATCAGCCTTCTCTTTTGCCTTCGATTCTTGCGCTTTTACAATCTCCAGTTCCTCCTTACTCATACGGAATTTATCATACGCCTCACGATTTAAAAAGACCAGCATCACGTCATTCTCTGAACCCCAAGATGCATGATTCCGCATACCAAAACGCTCCGTCTGAAACAAGATAGCATTTCCGTTTAACACCCAACGCGGCGACTCACTGGTATATCCACTTTGTGTCAAATTGACTATTTTCCCTTTTCCGTCAGCGCTTACCAAACCAATATCGGAATACGGATCGTGATGATGTGCACAGAATGTCAATGTAAACCACTTTCCGTCCGGAGACCATTCATAAGAGAACCCACCTCCTGTACTGTACCAAGTAGAACCATCGGTAATCTGACGCACTTTTTTGCTCTTTACATCCATAACCATCAATTTAGTACGGTTTTCAATAAAAGCAATCTCTGTACCGTCTGGTGAGAAACGTGGGTAACAGCGTTCCACACTGGATGAAGGTAACAAAATCTCTTCCTCTATTTGCGTTGCATTGGGGAAATTCGGGTCTTCTTCCCGCGTCATGCGTGCCAACACCAACTGCCAGTTACCATTCCGTTCACTGCCATAAACCAACGAACGTCCGTCTGCACTAAAGGAAGGACCGGTCTCTACCTGAGGCGTATGCGTAATCTGCTTTGTTGTCGCATAATCGGTTGATGTTACAAACACCTCACCACGAATAACAAATGCGATTTGCTTACCGTCGGGTGAAACCGTAGCATGGGTAGCCCCGCCTGTATAACGCTGATGAGAAACGCGATTTTCAGCATCGTCTATCAAGTTAACAGACACTTTCACCGGCTTACCTCCAGGTTTCTGCGTGTAAAGTTCTCCATCGTAAGTATAACACAAAAGCCCATCCCGTGCTATCGAAAGAAAACGAACCGGATGTGTTTTAAACGTTGTGACTGCTTTCACAGCTTTCGGATTATCAAACGGAAAGGCATGTACATTCATAGTACCGCCATTCCGTTCACTCAAAAAGTAAACAGTACCGCCATCCGGACTAAATACGGGATTCAAATCCTCACCTCCCCGGTTTGTCAGATTGGAATGTTTCTTACTTACAACATCATAATACCACACATCCCGCGTTACCGATGACGTATGATGTTTGCGGAAAACATCCTCAAAACCTTTACGATCCTGATAAAGGAAACCTTTTCCCGAAGGAGCAAAAGAAACCGTTGCCGCCGGTGTAGCCAACACCTGCCGGGAACGTCCTCCGTCCACACCAACCTGATACAACTCTGCCATCATGGCCGTTGGAAAAAGTGCGCTTTCGGCCGGATCTTGAATACTGGCTGAAAATAGCACCTGTTTCCCATCTGGAGAGAAAGCCACAGGCCGTTCGGCGGTGGAATGTGTTGTCAGTCGCTTCGCACTCCCTCCATTGGCGGGCATTATAAACACATCAAAATTACCATTACGGTCACTGGCAAACGACAGCATCTTACCATCGGGAGACCATACGGGATCTGTTTCATATGAATTTTGTGTAGTCAGCCGAACAGCATTTCCTCCTTGTGTGGGAACTTTATAAATATCGCCTTTGTAACAAAAAGCAATTTCTTTTCCATCGGGCGATATACGTGCATTCCTCATCCATAAAGGCGTAGCTGCCATCCCAGCCACGACGGTCGTACATCCTAGCCACAAACACAAAGCCCATCGCTTCATTTCCGTTCTATCCATGCTATATATTCGTTTTATCATAAATTTCATCAGTTGGGTAAAGTTATATTGTTAAACATCGCAATTTTACTGGTCACGTGTTCCTTCTTGATTATCTCTTTCATTTTCCGCACTACCTTCGGATATTTTGAGGCAACATCATTGTCCTCGTGTATATCATTTGCCAAGTCGTAAAGGCTACAAGTACCGTTTTTCACAACCATTTTCCAGTCTCCCATACGCACTCCCAACATATTGGTTTCATGGAATTCCCAATACAGATAATCATGTTGTTTCTGCCCTTCTTTACCTAACAACGTCGGATAAAAAGAAATTCCGTCAAAATAGTCTTTTTCAGACGTTGCATATTTGGTTTCATAATCCGAAAGGCCAATCAGGTCACAAAACGTAGGCATTACGTCGTAAAAAGCCAACTGATGATCATTCACCGTCCCTGCCGGTACAAATCCCGGCCACCGTGCGATAAAGGGAATACGGATACCCCCCTCATTCGTACTACGTTTAACCCCCTTCAACAGACCATCACGATTAAAGAAAGTAGGATCGGCTCCACCTTCTTCATGAGGGCCGTTATCCGACGTAAAAATAACCAGCGTGCGCTCATCCAGACCTTTTTCCTTCAATTTCGCTAATATTTCTCCCACATACGCATCCAGTCGCGTAATCATTCCGGCAAACTGTGCATGCACTTCCGGCGTGGGGTTATAACGTGATCCCTGACTACCGCCAAAATCCTTGTCTCCGCAAAAAGTCCCTTTATAGCCTAACAAAATGGAATCCTCTGGCTGAACCAGTTCCGCATGAGGCAACGTATACGTAAAAATACCGCAGAAAGGTTGTTCTCCGTTTTGTTTGTCAAGCCAACTCATCGCTTTGTCATGAATCAGATCGGCTGCATATTGCGGCCGTTTGGTGTACTCCGCACCATAACGCGGATACTTGATATTCTCTTCCAACAAAACACGCCGCACCTCTGTATCACCGGCCGAACGACTGAACTCGTTCAAGAAATTGGGATAATATAAATGCGCTTCAAACTGACATATATAACCGAAATATTCGTCTATCCCCCGCTTATCAGGCGTTGAAACCGAATTCTCATAACCGCCGGCCCATTTTCCGAACATGCCGGTTGTATAACCATTATCTTTCATTATCTCCGGTAACAGTACATGATTGACGTCATAGGGTTCTTGACCTACCACTGCATAATCGTCCTCATACGCACCATATTGCACACTGCCGCTACGCCACTCTTTGTTACCACGTACATGTGTATGCCCCGTATGCTGCCCCGTCATAAGCGTAGCCCGTGAAGGTGCCGACACCGGACTACCGGCATAGGCCTGCGTAAAACGCATTCCCTCGGTTGCCATGCGATCCAAATTGGGGGTGGCTATATATTGTTGTCCATAGCAGCCCAAATCACCATATCCCATGTCATCGCACAGAATAAATATAATATTCGGTTTTTGTGCCTGTCCTTGTGCACAGACAGCTGTGGAGGCCATTGTACCGGCTCCTATAAGCATCCATTGAGTATGTTTCATTTTGATCATTCGTTTAGGGGTTTTAGATTATTTCACAGCAACTTTTACGGCCGCATTCTCTCCGGCGGCCCACACTTTAACGATATAAGTTCCTGCAGTCAGACCTGCTGTGGGAATGCGTAACTTATCGGTCTTCACAAGCAACTCACCCGACAGTGCGTACAAATAAGTCACACACTTGTTCGCAGATGTCTGTATTTCGATATAATCGGTATTGTTTATCACATTCACGCTCTCACTTTTACGGGTTACCGCATCCACTCCCACCAATACCGGCTCATCGGTTTCAGGCGAGAAGCAGGCTGTCAACGTTTTATTACCATCAACGACAAATGGGTAAGAAGGATTGACCGAAAGCACCTTACGCCCCTCCTGCCAACAAAGAAATGTAGCCTTTCCCAAAGGAGTTGCCGTTGCCGTCAACGCTGTACCCGCATCATAACGGTCTACCTCGTCCGACAACTCCACCGTTCCCCGCGAAACTGCATTAGGAACAACTTTCACCACAAAACCCTCTTGCGGTTGTTCAACGGTCACCACAGCATCAATAATTTGTCCGGCCACCTCATCATCGGCATCGGCCAATCCATTCAAGGTTAAACGCAAGCGCATACGGCTATTGCCCAACTTCGCATCAGCCGGTATGGTGATTGTTGCAACTGTTTCCTGCGCAGGCTCTATCGGTTCTGCCATCTCAAAAATACCATCACCATCCCAGTCAAAATACACATACATCGAAGTTCCCTCGGCCGGCGCTTCATTCAAGGCTACAGACAAAGTAAACGTTCCACCTGCAACCAGCGTGGCTTTATCCTTTGTATAGAGTGTATACCATGAAGTAGGTTTCGCGCTCTCGGTCACCATCGAGCTGCCACTCATTCGGGTAAGCGGATAACTTAACGCCTTCAGCACCCCCGTTCCCTTCATTCCAATGGAATTGACATATTGCGTACCCAATACCCCGCAAGGCATGTGGTAAATACGGGCTTGGCGTGCAAACGCGCTGTGTACGGTACGGAACAGCCACAAGCTATCATCAAGC
>CABSGW010000160.1 GCA_902477365.1 uncultured Prevotellaceae bacterium | reverse complement strand
GTGATGCCTGGGACTCCATGCTCAACGAAATGGGTAAGAAAGGTGAAGGTGTTTTCTATACTGCTATTTCTGCGGCCAAAAGCTTGGTAGAAAACTACGAAAAGGTGGGAATGGTTATCGAAGGGCTTATTATCACCTATGGTGCTTACAAGACTGCTCTCATGGCAAATATCGCCTTGGAGAAAATTCAAGCTGCCAATCGGTTGGCTTCTATCAAGGGGGGTACGGCCATGAAGATGGTGACAGACCTAATGACGGGAAGCGTAGCCAAGCTGAATAAGGTGCTTATGCTGAATCCATACGCCCTGGTAGGTGCGGCGGCTCTTGCTTCCAGTGTCTATATGCTTAAATGGGCAGATAGCCAGGATAAATGCACAGAAGCAACAGAACGATTCAATAAAGCAGAGGAAGCATCAAAGCAGGCGAGAGAAGAGCGAAACAGAAATGTTAATGAGTATATCAAGATTGCATCTGATGAGAAAAGGACTACGGATGAGAGAAAGATTGCCATTGAATCGCTAAAGGATGCATACAAAAAACTGCTTCCCCAATATGACAAGGAATCATTCTTGTTGAAGAACATAGCAGAGTACAGGAAAAAAATCAACGAAGAGGAACTGCGAAACGAGCGTATCGGCACGAAGAAAAAAATCACCATGCTGGACAGAGATATAGCGAAGTATAAGAATGGATTAAAGGAGGCAAACAGACAAGGGGCTGGGCAAGCTACACAAGCCATCATGAACACGCTCAATAACCTCAAGAAAGAAAGAGAGCTGTACGACAAGAAGCTACAGCAACTTGAAAGTGAGTCATCCGCAGGTACAGGGAAGAAAGAAGAGAAGGTAAAGAATAAAACCTATTGGGAGAAGCAGAAAAAGGATGCGCAGGCCGCTCTTGACGCGATTGATTCTGTTAAGCGAAAGAAGATGAATACAGGCGATTTCAAGGGGATTGACTCCGAAGACAAGAATATCTTCCAAGAAAGCAAGAAGAAAATCAAGGAAGCCGAGAAACATCTGAAAGCCTACGAAAAAGAGGAAAAGATACAGAAGGAAGCCGGCAAAAAGTTAAAGCAGCAAGAGAAGATAAGCGAACAACTTCTTTCCCTCCGCCGTAAGAACCAGCAGGATGAAATCAGCCTCATGGAGGATGGTACTGAAAAGAAGCTGGCTCAGATTGACTTGGACTATCAGAAAGAACTGGATGCCATCCGTAAGCAAGAACAGGAATGGAGCAAGGCTAATGGTGGCAAGCTGACAAAGGAGCAGTCTGTACAAATATCCCTTTCGTATTCGCAGGCAGAAAACAAGCGTGACAAGTCAATCTCCGATGTTAACAAAGAGGAACTCGAAGCCATGAACCGCTATCTGAAAGAATACGGGACGTTCCAACAGAAAAAGGAGGCCATAACGAAAGAGTATAACGACAAGATGACCAAAGCCACTACCGAAGGCGGTAAGAAGCTTCTCCAAAAGGAAATGGAAGAAGCATTGTCTTCTGTGGATATGGATAAGCTCAAACAAGAAATCAACTGGGAACTTATCTTCGGTGATTTGAACAAGGTTTCCAAAAAATCACTTGAACAGGTAAAACAACAGCTAAAGACTTTCAAAAACTCCGATGAGTATAAGAACATGGCTGTCGACCAGAAAAAAGTGATTGACGAAGCATTGAATAATATTCAGAGTACCATCATCGACAAAGGCGGTTTGCTTGGAGATTTGCCGGAGCAACTGGATGCTTTGCGCATTGCTCAAGACGAACTTAAGCAAGCGCAGGATGAGTATAACAAATCTCTCAAAAGTGGTACGGATGCCGAGAAAGAAGCTGCTCTCAAAAAGAAAAACAAAGCCGAGAAGAATGTTCAGAATGCGGAAACGAATGTAACCAGAAGCGCGGATAAGACCCAAAAAAGTTTGATAACACTAACGGATACCGTCACCCAGCTTGGCAGTTCATCTGAAATGTCTCTATCTCAAATAGGGAATCTTGCTGCTGGTCTTGTAGATACGTTTTCTGAGGCAGGAAGTAAGATAGGTGGTATTGTTGGTACGGTGTTCTCTCTGCTTGACGGAATAGAAAAACAAGGCTTCGACGGATTTGTCAAGAATGTTTTTTCAAGCGTTTTTGGAGCCGGTGCGAGTATGTGGAACACACTTACTTTCGGTGGTTTCAATAAATTGTTCGGTATCGGTGGCAATGCAAAGGAGGTACAGGATTCCATTAATCGTCTTACCGACCGTAATGAGACGTTACAGACTTCTATCGAATCATTGACAGATGAGATAAAGGCAAGCAAAGGAACGAAATCCGTAGCTGCGTATAGAAGTGCTTATGAATACCAGAAAGAGCAGAACTCCAATTATCTGAATATCGCCCGTGAACAGGCAGGTTACCATAATTCACATAAGAGCTGGCAATACTACATGAGATGGTCTGCCGAAGACTTGAAATGGATTCAACAGAACATAAACAAGAATTTTACCGGAACTTCTTCATTATGGGAGCTGACACCTGAAGAGATGGAAAAACTCCGTAGTAATGTTGATATATGGACAAAGATGCAGAATGCCGGGAAAGGTGGTTATGGTGAACGTGTAACCGATAAACTTGATGATTATATTGAGCAGGCCGGCAAACTGGAGGAGTTGACCGATAATCTTTATGAGGGTCTGACCGGAATGTCATTCGATTCCATGTATGACAGTTTTGTAAGCAGTCTGATGGACATGGAGAAGAGTGCTGAGGATGTTGCTGATGACATATCCAAATATTTCATGCAGGCAATGCTGTCAAATGCCATCGGTGAACAGTTTAGTGACAAACTGAGAACATGGTATGACAAATTCGGTGAAGCCATGAAAGATGATGGTACGCTTGATAATAATGAGCGTAAGGAGCTGATGGATGAGTACATGGGTTATGTGGATGAAGCCATGAAGCTTCGTGATGAGCTTGCCGCAGCAACCGGATATGATAAAATTTCGCAAGAATCAACATCGCAGTCAGCTTCATCCAAAGGCTTTCAGACAATGAGTCAAGATACCGGCGAAGAGTTGAACGGGCGGTTTACAGCATTGCAGATTGCAGGAGAAGAGATAAAGAATCAGAATATTATTCAATCTCAATCACTTAATCTATTGACAGTAAAAGCAGATGCTATCCTTTCCATGAATACAGAAACGAGGAACATCGCTGATGATACGCGAGATTTGATAGCACAATCTTATCTTGAATTGGTACAGATTTCGGAAAATACAGGAGCTATTGTAAAACCAATCATTCAAATTCAGAAAGATATGGCAGAAGTGAAAAACAATACATCTAAATTATAAACTATGTCAGATTTATTGATAAATACCCAAGACGCCTACACAACATGGGGGGTAAGAATGGGAGAGGGCTTTCTTGATGTACTTGGGGCATCATCACCCATGAAAGAATTTATAGAAAATAAGTCCCGGTTGGAACATGGAAAACGTGTGATAATCAATGACCCCAAAATAGATGAACGGGAAATAACACTTTCTTTTACAATTGAAGGAAATTCCCAATCCGACTATCAAGCAAAGAAAAAAGCTTTCTTTGAAGAATTGTATAAAGGTGTGGTTGATATTCAAGTTCCGGCTAACAGTAATGAGATTTATCATCTGATTTATCTTGGGAAAAGCGTTGCTTATGCACAGAGTTTAGACCAGACTTTCGGAAAAATTTCAGCCAAGTTTAACGAGCCAAATCCGAGCCCGGAAGGGCGAAAGTAGATGATAGGGTGTGGATAACACACCCTATTTAGTTTATTCTACTTTTACGTTTATGTTCTTTCCACAATGGGGACAAGTAAGGGAGAGACTGTCTTTCTTTGGTTGCTCAAATAATTCAGAAATATCACACTCAATAGCACTTGCAATACGCTCCAACACTTCTATTGATGGATTACCATTTATATGCTGAGACAACCCGGTCGGAGTGATATTCATTCTTTTGGCAACTTCTCGGACTTCTAATCCATGTTCTTTAATCGCTTTCTTAATATTCAAACCCATAGCTTTGATTTTTAAATTTAATGCAAAGTTACTGTATTCTTAATAATCAAAGTTATCGCTTTGATTAAATATGGTTAAAATGAAGTTTTTGCTTTGATTTTATTTTGCTTAATCAAAGTTATCGCTTATGTTTGCAACATCAAATTAAAGCGATAAAAGTAATAACGCATAAAATATTAAGATTATGAACCGTTACGATTTAAGTAGAATAATGAAGTCTGCCCATCAGATAAAGAAGTACATGAAACTGTATTCTCTTACTCACGGTGTGAAGACTTGGGCAGACTGTTTGAAACTTGCTTGGGCTAACGAAAAGAAGCGTGTGTCTGACGAAGAAGCGATAAACGCAGAGAAAGAAGCCATGAAAGCCGCTTTGGCACAACCTGCAAAACGCAGTTCTTATGATGATTTGTCGATACCTCAATCAGCGTATTACAATCCGTATAGTTACGGGCGTTTCGGTGCTCACTATGTGGGTGATTAAAAGAAATTACTAACATAAAATATAAAAGCTATGGCAACAATTCAATTGAGAGAAAGCGATAGAAGTAGGGCAATTAACCTTAATCGCAAAAATGATTATGGTTTGGATAATAAACAGATGATGCGCCTTATCAATGCCCACCGAAAAGGCGATGCGTACAAGCGTGCTTTGATAGAGTTTCGCTTGACTGATATAAACTTTCATCGTGAAGTCGAAATGCTAATGAACGGCAAGTATGACGAATTAAAAGAAGAAGTAAAAAAGTGGTAACATAAGTTTATAAGGTGATTTGCAGAGTATAACACATAAAATATAAACGATTATGGTAACAGAAATTAATATTGAAGAGATAAAGAACAAAGTTGTTCATTCTGATTTACTGAAAGCAATGTGTCTCATTAATCAAGCCCGTAATATAATTTCGGGTACGATGGATGAGAAAGAATTACGGGATGCCGGACAATGGGACTGCTTGGATGATACAGTTTCAAGGCTGAATGAATATTCTCGTGATGTAAGCTATATTATTGGCATGATTATAACAAGTAGAGTTTCGGCTCTGACAAACTAACACGATTATCCAAAGGCAGTCTTCGCACGACATAAAGACTGCCTTTACTATTCATTTTAAAATCAATGATTATGAAAAAGAATTTAATTGGTCAGAAATTTGGACGGTTAACTGTGATTTCAGAATACGGTAGATACAAGAAAAAGCAGGTACAGTGGCTATGTAAATGCGAATGTGGAAATACAGTGATTGCTACTACTGGTTCTTTAAATAGCGGAAATACAACAAGCTGTGGATGTTACAATAGAAGCCTTTTGGCTAAAGACCTAACTAATAAAGTATTCGGAAAGTTAACAGCTATAAAGGTTGTAGGAAGAAACAAGCATAAATCACTTATATGGGAATGTCTTTGCGAATGTGGAAATAAATGCTATCCTACATCTAATTCTTTATTATCCGGTAATACTAAGAGTTGTGGCTGTGTGCGAAGAAAGAAAAACTCTGAAAAAATGAAAAAGGCAAATTTTACTCATGGCAAAACCGATACAAGACTATATAATATATGGTGTGCTATGAAGGGTAGATGTTACAGGCATACAAACGACCATTATTCATCGTATGGAGAAAGAGGAATTGAAGTGTGCAACGAGTGGAAAAACGATTTTCAAAGTTTTTATGACTGGGCTATAAACAATGGGTATAATGAAAATTTAACCATTGATAGAATAGATAACAATAAAGGATATTCGCCCGAAAATTGCCAGTGGCTATCGTCATTTGAAAATACAAGAAAACAAAGACGCACGGTTTTTATTTCTGTTGATGGCAAGTGTTGCTCTGTCTCAGGATGGGCTAAAATAATAGGCGTGGGGAATTGTACCATAAGGTTATTCTATAACAGGTTCGGTGAGGAAATGACACAGAAAGCAATTCATGATTTTCTCAAAACGAAAGACAAAACTTTATTGTACGTGCGGAATAAAAGGAAATAATCCGGCAAACAGAACCTAATTCACGACATTGGATTTATTGTCGTGTATATGAGTGTCCAAAATAGGGCACTCTTTTTTTTATCTGCGAACTTTGGATGCGTTATGGTAGACATCAAAGACATATCCGGTAAGACAAGATTTTCGACCCCCATTAATGCC
>CABSGW010000159.1 GCA_902477365.1 uncultured Prevotellaceae bacterium | reverse complement strand
AGTAATGATAATAAACCGATTTTCTCCAATTCTTAGGATGCTCGCCACGCAACAAAGGTAGCAAGGAAACACCTTGAATATCATCCGGAATCGGAGCTCCTGCCAAGTCTAGGAAAGTAGGCGCATAGTCAATATTTTGCACCATTTCCTGAATCTCCCCACGTGCCTTAAAGCCTTTTGGAGGCAACATCACCAACGGTGTACTAAGCGACTCCTCATACATAAAACGCTTGTCAAACCATCCATGCTCACCCATATAAAAACCTTGATCGGAGGTATATACAATTAAGGTATTTTCCTGCAAACCAGATTGTTTCAGGTAGTCCAGCAAGCGCCCCACATTGTCATCCAGGCTTTTCAGTACTTTCGCATAATCGCGCATATATCGCTGATACTTAAATTCGGCCAACGCTTTCCCTTTCAAATTCGCCGCATAGAAGCGTTCCGTCAGCTGGTCATAAAACTTGTCGTAACGCAAACGGTCCTCTTTATTCAAGCGGTTAAGCATATTTAGATGAGAACCACTCAAACGCGTTTTATCTCCCTTCCGATACATCTTTATATCGTACACCAAATCCATGTCCTTCGCGATACTCATTTCTTGGGTAGAAGCAGCCAAACGCCCTTTGTAATCATCATAAAACGTTGTTGGCACAGGGAAAGTCTTGTCTTCATATTCTTCCAGATATTTCAGCTCAGGCAACCAATTCCGATGACATGCCTTATGATGCACAAAAAGTATAAATGGTTTGGATCGGTCGCGTTGGTGCTCCATCCAATCTATACTTTTATCCGTAATAATGTTCGTCAAATATCCTTGTTCCCTGACCGTATCATTCTGCATGGTAATAAAATCCGGATTATAGTAATTCCCCTGCTCCGGTATTATATTCCAATAGTCAAATCCGGTAGGCAAACTCACCAAATGCCACTTTCCGATAATGGCGGTCTCGTAACCTGCTTTCTGCAATAATTTAGGCATCGTTTGCTGAGAGCCATCAAACACGCCATGTTCATTATTTGTAAAACCATTTTTATGACTGTGCTTACCCGTCAACATACAAGCCCTGCTAGGTCCTGACAACGAATTGGCTACGTAGCTGCGTACAAAACACACACCGTCATTGGCAATCCGGTCTAAATTAGGGGTTTCCACATACCTGTTATCATAACAACTCATCATCTGAGCCGTATGATCGTCTGTCATGATATAAACGACATTATAAGGTCCATCAGCAGATTGCTGCGCCTGCACACTAACCGCCGGCAAAAAGATGGCTCCTACAGAAGGAGCGAACAAAGTTGAACGTACTATTTTTTTCATGATGATCCTAATGAGCTTTTATGATACTTCCTTAAGCCAAAAACAACAAAGACCTGCACGTTTGCCTTTTCAACAAACGATACAGGTCTTTTAGGTCTAAGAGTTTATAAAACAAATCTACAATCTTATATTTACTTGACCATGGAGTATACCACTTCCATAATTTGCTTACCTAACTCATCAGCTTCTTCCATTGTAGCCGCTTCTGAGTAGACACGAATAATCGGCTCTGTATTACTTTTGCGCAAATGAACCCATTTTGTAGGGAAGTCTATTTTCACTCCATCCACATCATTCACCTGCTCATTACTATACATTTCTTTAACTTTCAACAAGATTGCATCTACATCTGTACCAGGCTGCAAATCTATCCTGTTTTTAGCAATTTGATAAGGAGGATAAGTTGCACGCAACTCGCTCGCCTTCATTTTCTTCTTTGCCAGGTAAGTCAAGATCAACGCGATACCAACCAAAGCATCACGTCCATAATGCGCAGCCGGATAGATCACACCTCCATTGCCCTCGCCACCAATGACAGCGCCGGTTTCTTTCATCTTGGTAACCACATTCACCTCGCCTACAGCCGAAGGGCTATATGAGCAACCATATTTTTCTGTTACATCGCGCAAAGCACGTGTTGAACTCAGATTGGAAACGGTATTACCAGGCGTGTGCTGCAAAATATAATCGGCAACAGTCACCAATGTATATTCCTCACCATACATCTTTCCGTCTTCACAGAAAAGAGCCAAACGATCAACATCCGGATCTACAACAAAGGCAATATCGTGTTCACCTTTCTCCATCAATTTCTTGATATCCTGCAGATTCTTCTCCAGGGGTTCCGGATTGTGTTGGAAGTCTCCTGTCGGTTCCATAAATAAACCTGTAACGGTTTTCACGCCCAATTGCTCCAGCAACTTAGGCAGAATCACTCCACCAACAGAATTCACCGCATCAACAGCAACTCTGAACTGTGCATTTTTAATAGCTTCAACATCGACCAGATCCAATGCTTTTACCAAATCGATGTGCTTCTGCTCATAAGAGTTATCTTCAATATACTTGCCCAAATGATCTACATCGGCATAATCAAAATCACAAGATTCCGCAATGCGTACCACCTCTTCAGCTTCTACTTTATTCAAAAACTCTCCGTTTTCATTCAGTAACTTCAACGCATTCCACTGACGCGGATTATGGCTTGCCGTCAGAATAATTCCACCACAAGCTTTCTCCATTGTCACGGCAATCTCGGTAGTCGGAGTAGAAGCCAAGCCAATATTTACAACATCAAATCCCATACCCATCAGTGTTCCACAAACAACTTGCGAAACCATTTCTCCTGAAATGCGGGCGTCCCGGCCGACTACTATCTTGTTATTCCCGCAGGTACATGAGCGGCGACGCAACGTGGCGTATGCTGATACAGATTTTACAATGTCCAATGGACTGAGAATATCTCCCGGTTTACCGCCTATCGTTCCGCGGAATCCCGAAATAGATTTGATTAACGTCATATTTATTCCGTTTATATTTATTTGTTAGGTAATTTTTTCAAGTCTACATAAGGTCCTGCCCCTCTATTGGTAATTTCCAAACTGCGTTCTGCTGATGATCCATTGCCAAAGAAGCCGCCCATCTTCAAAAAGAAGCGATGTTCATCAGCCACTCCTCCCAAATAGTCAACACGGATACCTCTATTCCCCGTATCGTCGTTTGAGAAACGCGCACGAGTAATGGGCATCCACACACCCTTATCCGTACAAGCCCACGCATTGCCAAAGTAAGCACTTCGCGACACATGTCCTTGGTTGGGAGAGAAATTCTCAACAAAAGAATAGGATCCCCTGACCCATACAGATGTACGTGGACGGCTCATTGAAGCAATCAGCATCCATTTATTTTCTTCCGGCGCATAGAAATAGGCCGTATAAATTGTCTTATCATCAGCAACTGGCTTCACGTGCAACAAAAAACGATAGGTATTTCCCGCTTTCCAATTGTAACGCAGAAATGTCTGTCCACCCGATCCTTCATTTCCGAATTCTCCGACATGTACATCATTTCCGTGTTTCAACACAACAATACGATCGGCTTCCGGTATGTTGCGTGGATCTTGTGTTTCAAACGGACTCCAAATAGAAAACAGCACACGACGCTCGGTTTCACTATTATGCTGAAAGCCGAAATAACCTCCATCAAAACCTTGCGCACAATAATAACTTCCTGAAATATCTCCTTCGGCAGGAACCGTTACTTCATTATAGAACCATTCCACATTTTCCTTATTGGGAAGTCTGTAGTTCAAATGGACAGAAGGTCCTCTACGTCCAAAATGAGAACTGAAACCTTCAGCAATAAACAACGGCTCTTGGCTAATGTTTGAGACAAACAGCTTTTTCACCATCACAAAACTACCCGGATGAGGGCTTGTACATTTGAAGTCCACACGTACATATCCGGCATTCGGTATATCAAACCGCCCTACTTTGATACGTTTCCAGTCGTCTTTTGAATCCACTTTTACGCTATGTGTTTTCGAACCACACGTAACCCCTAATGTAGCAGAACCCTTGACCAAAATTTCCAATTGAGGAGAAGACGCTTCCTTCAGATAAAAGAACGTAGAACCAACACTTATCGTATCGATATTGAACACTAAACCTTCGCGTCCTACCCGGGCAAATGATTTATCACCCTTCACCTGACGTCTATTCGCATTGGCATTTGCCACAGCTCCCTGTTTTGTCAGATACGTATTGCTTTCCATTGGAATCAGATACTCCGATCGTGCTTCTTGTGCAGAAACATCACCAGCAACTCCCAATAACAAACCAAACAGCAGATATTGCCATTGCGATAACCTGTTGGTGCAAGCCATTTTAAACAAATGCATATATTTCATCAAGACCTTCTTCTTTTCCGTACAAAATTAAAGAAAAGCACGGACAAATCGATCAAAAAACAACAAAGAAAAGATATAAACTTTGCAAAAAACGAGAGTTTTCTGACAAGTATTCCTTTATTCCACCAAACAGACTACTTAAAACAAGCCATACAGCCAAAACAAGCCCATTGCTCCACCTATTTCAAGATAGAACAATGGGCCATAACCATGAGCTATAAATACTTGTTATTGCACTTTGATTGTTTTGGTTACTATTATCTTACCAAACAAAGAACCCATTTCGTAACTTACACGCCCACCACTAAAAGGTACAGACCACGATGTATTTTTCCCCTGTCCCGAAATGGTATATTTGGCTTCATAGCGAATTTCGTACTGTCCACGCGATGTAGGAGCAGCAAAACGACAGGTAGGATTAGTCCGATCAAGCGGATCACTCTTCTGCCCCACAATATCTCCAACAGAAGGGGTTATTGTCCACGTTGAAGATGAACAACTAACATATCGACCACCTTTACTCACCGGAATTTCAACTACCACTGAGTCGCCATTCACAGTTACAACTTCCGGATTCGTATTCAACCCGGCAAACTCCGGCAAACGCGAGTTATAATCCTCATCGTCGGAACAGGAAACGGTAAAAAGAAGGACTCCCGCAAGCAGCATTAAATTTCGTCCAATCACTTTAATTTTCATCATTATTTTGTTTATTGATTATCACTATTCATCGTAAAACTCGCCTTTTCCTTGACGAACAACCGTTGCTTCTCCACCCGTACAATCTACAATCGTAGATAACTCCACAGTACCCCATCCGCCATCTATCACCATATCAACCCTGCTACCGAACTTTTCATCAATCAACTCTGGATCTGTAGCATATTCCGGCTCATCTGTTTCCTGCAAAGGCAAACTGGTAGTCAACAAAGGTGCATCAAGCATACGTGCTATCTCACGGATGATGCCATTGTCCGGCATCCGGACTCCTATCTCCTTTCGGTTACGAAAAACCTTAGGTAACCGGTTCGTACCCTCCAAGATAAACGTGAAAGGCCCTGGAAGATACTGTTTCATCAACTTGAACACACGATTGTCTATCTTAGCATATTCGCTAATGGAACTCAAGTCATAGCAAATCAACGAAAAGCGATGCTTCATAGGGTCAATCCCTTTGATTTTACAGATACGCTCCACGGCATTGTTCTTTAGCCCGTGACAACCGATAGCATACATGGTGTCAGTGGGATAAATCAAAATACCTCCGTCGTTCAGCAAATCGACAATTCGTTGCAGATCAGCTGGATTATTGTTTTTCTCATACAACTTAAGTAACATGATATATTCTTTTAAAAGGTTCTTAATTCCTGATACAGCCTTTGCACCGGAAGCCCCATCACATTAAAGAAACTGCCACGCAGTTCTTTCACCGCAATCATGCCGATCCATTCCTGAATGCCATATGCACCAGCTTTGTCAAAAGGACGATAATGATGCACATAATAATCGATCTCTTCATCGCTCAAAGGATCGAAACGTACCTCGCTGGTTACAGCAAAACAACGCTGCTCTCGCGTTGTGGATAACGACACTCCGGTTATAACCTGATGTAACTGCCCGGACAAGTCACGCAACATGTCGTGGGCCTCAGTAGCATTGCTCGGTTTGCCCAACACAGCCCCATCCTTACACACCACCGTATCGGCAGTTATCAGCAACTCATTGGGTGCCAACGTATCCATATAAGCACGTGCCTTGGCCCCTGCAATATGAATCGGAATATCCTCTCCACACAAGTGGGCTGGATAGGACTCGTCAATACCTTGCAGCACACGCACTTCAAATGTTATACCCAGGCCACTCAACAACTCTTTACGGCGTGGTGAGTTACTGGCCAACACCACCCGATATTTCTCTAAATTTGATAACGGAAACCTTACCATCCAAATGCTTTTTTGTTCATAACCCATTTCCCTTGTGCCCGAAGCACCTGCTCTATCACATCACGACCACAACCCTGCCC
>CABSGW010000158.1 GCA_902477365.1 uncultured Prevotellaceae bacterium | reverse complement strand
CGGGTAGTGGAAAGCCTGTTGCTGAACGGTGAAGACTTTGTGCAAGCAGACAGAAGCCTTATGCTGCAAAACCTGCCTTCGTACATGGTAAAAGACGTGAAAGTGTACGACCGCGTGCAAGGACGACTGAACCGACAATTGGGCGAAGACGGCCCGAAGGAAATGGTCATGGACGTAAACCTGAAACGCCAATACGCCATAGGATGGATAGGAAACGTTGAAGGGGGTATGGGAAGCAAAGACCGCTTCATGGCACGCTTGTTTGCCATGCGCTTCACACCGCATTCGCGCATTACATTTGCCGGAAACATAAACAACGTAAGCGATACGCGCACACCGGGACAAGATGACTCGTGGACACCCGACCAACAGGAGGGAGGGCGCAAAACCTACCAGCACATGTTCATGGAATACATGGTAAACGACGTCAACAAGGAATTCTACGTCAACGGATATGCCCGACTGGACAACACCAACAGCACCAACGAATACCGCCGGAACCGCGAAAACTTCCTTTCATCGGGCAACACCTACGAACGTAGCATGAGCGCCGGCAGAGACAACTGGTTTCGCCTGTATTCCAATCACGAATGGTCTGTATTCTTAACATCACACTCCATGCTGACACTGAAACCACACGTCGGTTATGCTTATAACAAGAACAAGAGCAAAGGGGTTTCGGGTACGTTCCTGGAAGACCCGCTCTTCCGAACCAATGTCAACCTGCTGGACAGTCTGTACAATCCGCAGTCGGGAGCGCTCATCCGTCGCATCCTCATGAACCGCAGCACCCAGCAGTCACGCTACAAATACCACCGCTTCGACACCAACCTGGATGCAAACTATACCTACATCTTCTCGGCATCGGACGACCGGCTGGAAATAGGTGCCATGGCAGACTATGCCAACCAGGACGAATATACCTTCCGCCAATACCTGCTGGACTATCCGCTGGACGGATCGAAACCGACAGACTTCCGGAACGAGTATAACAAAGCGCGCCCAGAACGCCGCAACAAGCTGAGCGGACGGATAGGTTACCGCTACCACGCCACTCCGAACCTGACCATCACCCCATCGTACCGGTACGACCACAACTACTCGCTGAACCGGCGCTCGCTGTATCGGCTAGACCAGCTGGAAGGATGGGAAGAAGGGACAGACCACGCATTCGGCACACTCCCCTCAACCGAGGACTGGAAGTTGCAGACCCTGGACGCCACAAACAGCCTCAATGCACAGCTGAAAAAAGAAAACCACAGGACAGGCGTCAATGCCTACTGGGAGAAAAAAGGAGAAAAAGCCAAACAAAGCATCCAAATGGACCTGGACGTCCATTTCCAACACCAAAAGCTGGACTACAAGCGGGACGGGCGGCAGTGGACTCCCTCTCGCCATGCCACCTTCTTTGCACCGTACATCAACTACAACTATACCACACTGGACTGGCGCAATTATGTGCAGGCGCACTATCACATGAGTTCATCCATGCCGTCCATGACAAGCCTGGTAGACTTCCGGGACGAGAACAACCCGCTGTTCATCACGCAGGGAAATCCCGGATTAGAGAATACCCATTCTCACCAATTCAGCCTGAACTATCAGAAACGGACACCCAAAAAACAACGCTATTTCAACGCGGGCATCAACGCTGACATCACGCAAAATGCCACAGCCATGGGATATACCTATGACCGACAAACGGGTGTGCGCACCTCACGCCCCGAAAACGTAAACGGAAACTGGAGCATGGGCGGTAATGTAGGATACAGCACCCCGCTGGACAAGAACAAACGCTGGATGCTGAACAGCAACACCAATGCCAATTACTACCACAACGTGGACCTGTACGGACTGGGCGAACAGGAAAAAAGCATCAGAAGCACTGTAGGATGGACCTACCTGACCGAAGAGCTCAAACTGGACTACTCATTCAGCAAACTGACAATCGGCGCCAAGGCCAAAGCCACCTGGGGACACGCGGACGGAAGCAGAAGCGACTTTGAGACCATCAACACGGCAGATATGATATACGGCCTGCGCGGACAAATCAGACTCCCCTGGCAAATACAGCTCAGCACAGACATGAACCTGTACAGCCGCCGGGGATACAACGACAAAGCGATGAATACAGACGACTTTGTATGGAACGCCCGCATAAGCAAAAGTGTCATGAATGGTAACCTGGTACTGATGGTGGACGGTTTCGACATCCTGGGCAACCTTTCAAATGTAACCCGCACACTGAATGCACAAGGACGTACCGAAACATACCGCAACGTAGTTCCACGTTATGTAATGGTACACGCCATTTACAGACTGAACATCAAACCGAAGAAAAAACCAGGAGAAGCATAAAGACACATAACAGGTCTATGCTCTTCCAGAGCTGATAATCATAAGTAATCTCAGGTCCCTACTTCAACGGACCTGAGATTTAGATTAACCAACAACAAACGAATACTCATATGAACCATAGACTTCCTGTTTTATATACCACAATCCTAATCTTAACAGGATTATTCGTTTCCCAACCTTTAGCGGCCCAACAACAAAAAAAAATTAGTGGGTCCGTCATAAATGCCCTGACCAAAAAACCGGTATTTGGTGTCAATGTTAAAGTCTATGCAGCAGACGGAACCTTGCTCTCAGAGAGAGGAACAGCACATAGTAGACGGAACGGCATACAGTATTCTGTATATTCGGCATCTGTACCTGATGGCACATTCCATCTCCGCTTTGAACATCCCGACTATGAAATATTCGAAGACACCATCACCGTCAAGTTTCATAAACGGGAAAGTCTTATCCAACTGGAACCGGTGCAACTGAAACGGAAAAAAAAGGATATCAAGCTGAACGAGGTGGCCGTAAAGGCTACCATGGTCAAATTTTATACCAAAAAAGACACGCTGGTGTTCAATGCCGATGCCTTCCAGCTGGCCGAAGGGTCGATGCTGGACGCGCTTATCCGGCAGCTTCCGGGCGTAGAACTGAAAGACGACGGACGCATTCTGGTGAACGGGAAATATGTGTCCAGCCTGCTGCTCAACGGAGATGACTTTTTCAGGAGTGACCGGAGTATCATGTTGGAGAATCTGCCTTCGTACATGGTCAAGGATATCAAGGTCTACGAACGGGAGCCGGACGAAAGGTTGCGTAACATCCATGCAAGTAGCGGAAGAAAAGAGACGGTGATGGACGTAAACCTGAAACGCCAATACAGCATCGGATGGATAGCCAATACCGAATGGGGAGCCGGTAGCGAAGACCGTTATCTGGGAAAACTGTTTGCCTTGCGTTTCTCTCCGAATTCGCGCCTCTCGATTGTGGGAAGCCTGAACAACCTGAACGACAACCGAAAACCGGGAGAAACAAGCAGCTGGACGCCGGAGGCCATGCCCAGCGGAAAGGAGGCCACCAAAATGGCGGCACTGGATTACGACATAAAGGAAAAGCATCTGGCCTATCGAATCAAAGGAACCGCCCAGATAGAACACAATGACATGGACAACCGGAGTCAAACAAACCACGTAAACTTCATACAGGGAGGCGACACCTACGAACGCTCCCTTTACCAGTCACGTAACAGGGAAACCACTTTCCAGACCTCCCACACCTTCCAGCAAAAGACATTCAAGGAAACCTATATCTATATCACGCCGACCCTCTACTACAGGAACTACACGAACCGGAGCGGCAGTATCAACGGCACGTTTTCGGAAGATCCCTCCCTTTATGTGTCGAGCGGACTAATCGACAGCCTGAGCGGACCGCTAGCCGGCTCGCTCATCAAGGACTACCTGATAAACAGAAGTCTGCAACAAAACTTCAATGAAGGACACCAGCTGAATCTGGGCGGTAAAATATCCCATATCTTAAAGATTCCTCATACAGAGGATCTCTTTTCGTTGCAGATAAAAGGGGAATACAACAACCGGAAAGACCGCACATACAGCCACCGCCAATGGGACTATCCGCAGACTACCCGTCCCACCGACTTCCAGAACACCTTCCTCAACCTGCCCGAAAACAGCTATTCATACAAGATAGAAGCATATTACAAATACGGCCCCCTAAAAAAATGGACCCTGACACCCCAATATACCTTCAACAAACGGTATGCATCCAACCGCCGTGCATTGTACCGGCTGGAGAAACTGGACGGATGGGGACCGGATACCGAACATTCCTTAGGACAACTGCCCTCCGTTGACGAATGGGAGCGGCACACAATGGATACGCCCAACAGCTACCAGTCCAACCAGCACGAAGATACACATACCTTGACACTGGACTGGTATTGGGAACAATATAAAGACGGCAAGAAATGGGAACTATTCGCCGCATTGCCTTTGAATTACGCTATCAGGCGAATGACTTACCACTCAAACGGAAGAAAATACACACCGACCCGCAGGAAATTTCTGCCCTGCGCGGATGTACACATTTCCTATGCCACCCATGAATGGAAGTACCAATACGAACTGTTATACAATTTTTCGTCCGACATGCCGTCCCTGCACAACCTGCTCGACATCAAGGACGACTCGAACCCCCTGTTTATCACCTACGGAAACCCTCATCTGAGAAACAGCTACACGCACAACGTAGCCGGAAAATTCTACTGGCGAAACAAGAACCGTACAGAACAGATGTTCAACGCCGGTGTATCGTACAACACCACCCAAAACGCCGTGGCCATGGGATATACCTACGACCGGGAAACCGGTATACGCACCTCCCGGCCCGAAAACGTGAACGGGAACTACCAGATAGGAGGAACAGCCGGTTACACAACACCCCTGGACAAAGACAAGCGATGGACATTGCGCAGCAACACAAACACGCAATACAACCACAGCGTAGACCTGATGGATGCCGGCGGAGGGTTCAACCCCCGCAGCGTGGTACGGTCGTTCTTCGCCACAGAGGATTTGCAGGTGGACTACCAAATGAAACCCTTCAAACTGGGCGCACGCATCAAAGGGACATGGGGACATGCAACCAGCAGGCGAGCGGACTTCGAGAAAATAAACACCGGAGACCTGACATACGGACTGACGGGACAGGCCGAGTTGCTATGGAACATCAAACTAAGTACAGACCTGAACCTATACAGCCGACACGGATACAATGATCCCGACATGAACACCAGCGACTTTGTATGGAACGCCCGACTGAGCAAGACCCTGAAGGGAGGAAGCCTGGTATTCATACTCGATGGATTCGACATACTGGGTAATCTGTCCAACGTCACACAGACCCTTAACGCACAAGGAAAGGTGGAGACCTACCGGAATGTGATTCCCCGATACGTCATGCTACACTGCATCTACCGCCTGAACATCAAACCGAAGAAAAAACCCGGAGAAGCATAACAACAAAAATTAAAGACTATGAAATCAATTATCTCCTTTTGCTTATTGGCTCTATTGGTGCCTATAAACAGTCATGCCCAAAAACAGATTGAGAAATTTATTGCAGAAATGGAGTCCCAGCGTCCTAATACCATCATCAGAACCATTGTGAAAAGGAATGCCGAGACACTGAAAATTGAATCTGAACAAAAGTTCTTACAATTCACGGATAAAGAAATGGCTGCCAAGCTCAAGTTGCTTTTTAAGGAAGAGTCAGAACATGCTGTTTACTTTGAACAAAGCAAAAGCGATAATTCGGAAGCCCAAACGTTACAATTCGTTCCTACGGACGGAATTGTATGCAAGTATTTCTTAAACATTCAGCCCAACACATCGCAAGTGACGCTGAATGTGAGTAAGAGTGCCACCCATTAATTCAAAAATCAATTCCATATTACTAACTTTTCAGTCTCCCACACATGAAACAACTATACAGCATACTGTTCCTCCTTATTTTCACCGCAGTACTCCCGGCCAAAGCACAAACCAGCCGGTGGAAAATTTGCGGTACCGTAACCAACCATGTCACCCGTAAAGAAATTGAAGGAGCCAAAGTCACCCTCCTAAGCAAAGACAGTGTACCAATCGACACATGGACCACCAACAAACAAATGCCGGAAGACATGCTGGACTGTCCCTGGAAGTTCTTTGTACCCAAGAAAGAGGCCGACTACATTCTACGGATAGAGGCCGACGGTTACGAGACGACCTATCAGAATCTACACTGTAAATTCAGAGGTACACGGGGCTACTCGTTTATGGGCGAAACGCGCATCAAACGCAAAAAGGAGGTACAACTGAAGGAAGTGGCCGTGAAAGCCCGCTCTATCTCGTGGTGAT
>CABSGW010000157.1 GCA_902477365.1 uncultured Prevotellaceae bacterium | reverse complement strand
GGTAATTACCGAAAACCGGCCTGTATTAGTTTACGACACCAGTGGTCCATTCAGTGATTCCGCACAAAAAATAGATTTAAAAAAGGGGCTGCCCCGTTTAAGAGAACCCTGGATATTAAAACGAGGAGGCATTGAACAATTAACACAATTGACCTCAGAATATGGCCGGAAACGGCTGGCAGATAAAAGTTTGGATGCTCTTCGCTTTGAACACATCAAATTACCCTATCGTTCTAAACAAGGTGCTCATATCACTCAGATGGCTTATGCCAAGCAAGGCATCATCACCCCTGAAATGGAGTATGTTGCTATCCGAGAAAACATGGATTGTGCAGCATTAGGTATTGCTACTCATATCACCCCAGAGTTCGTTCGACAGGAAATTGCCGCCGGACGTGCCATCATTCCGGCCAACATCAACCATCCCGAAGCCGAACCAATGATTATTGGCCGAAACTTTTTGGTAAAAATCAATACCAATATCGGGAATTCGGCCACGACATCCGGCATAGAAGAAGAAGTTGAGAAGGCTGTATGGAGTTGCAAATGGGGGGGAGACACATTGATGGATCTTTCAACCGGAGACAACATACACGAAACCCGCGAATGGATCATTCGTAATTGTCCGGTTCCCGTAGGGACAGTTCCCATGTACCAGGCTATGGAAAAAGTGAACGGAGTGGCCGGAGACCTGACGTGGGAACTCTATCGCGATACACTTATAGAACAATGCGAACAAGGAGTCGATTATTTTACGATTCACTGCGGCATTCGCCGTCAAAACATCGCATTGGCCAATGAACGTCTGTGCGGTATGGTGAGTCGTGGAGGCAGCATCATTTCACAATGGTGCATGCAAAACGATAAAGAAAGTTTCCTTTATGAACATTTTGATGACATCTGTGATATCTTGGCACAATATGATGTTGCCATTTCACTGGGAGACGGACTTCGCCCCGGAGCAATCTATGACGCTAACGACAAAGCACAGTTTGCCGAATTGGATACAATGGGTGAGTTGGTTGAACGCGCATGGGCTAAAAACGTACAAGCGTTTATTGAAGGGCCGGGACATGTCCCCATGCATAAAATACAGGAGAACATGCAGCGGCAAATTGAAAAATGCCACAATGCACCTTTCTACACATTAGGCCCCCTCGTAACAGACATAGCCCCCGGATATGACCATATAACCAGCGCCATCGGTGCGGCTCAAATAGGTTGGTACGGAACGGCCATGCTATGCTATGTCACCCCCAAAGAACATCTGGGGTTACCCAACAAGGAAGATGTGCGTACAGGAGTTGTCACATACAAACTAGCAGCCCATGCAGCCGATTTGGCAAAAGGACATCCGGGTGCCCAGATACGCGATAACGCACTCAGCAAAGCTCGTTACGATTTCCGTTGGAAAGATCAGTTCAACTTAGGCTTAGATCCTGAACGTGCCTTGGAATTCTACAAGGAGGGACGGCACGAAGACAGCGCCTATTGCACCATGTGCGGCCCGAATTTCTGTGCACTCCGCATGAGTCATGACTTGAAAAAGTGTACTAAATAAATACAGAAAACCAGTTTGCTGCGATGCACATACTATTCTTGAACGGAAGCCCTAAAAAACACGGACTGTTAAGTCAGATGATCGGAACAATGAAGCTGGAAGCTGAACACTGCGGAGTGATGGTTCATGAAATCCGAACGTATGATTTAAACATTCACCCTTGTTGCGGTTGCATGACCTGCCGGACAAGCAGGACTTGCAAATTACCGAAAGACGATGTACAACAAGTAGCGGCACTGATTCAACAAGCAGACGTACTGGTTGTGGCATCTCCATGCTATTGGGGCAATATGAGTGGTACGTTAAAACAGCTCTTTGACCGGATTGTTTATGTGCTGACAAAAGAATCAGAAAGAGGCATTCCGCAACCTTTGCAAAAAGGGAAAAAGGCATTGATTATCACAACATGCAGCACCCCATTTCCCTTTAACCGGTGGTTTCATCAATCCAGCGGCACGGTAAGTCGCATCAAAGAAATTTTGCGGTGGAGTGGCTATCAGGTGAAAGGTACGATACAACGAGCCGGTACCAAGAAGAATAATCAGTTGACAGCAAACGACAGAAAAAAATGTCATAAGCTTATACATAAAATAATACAAACAACCCTATAATTATGATTGAAACAAAAGTATCAGAAGGAATTATTACGACCTATTTCGACAAAATGCGTAATAATCTGAATCTGGATGTCGCCATTGTGGGTGGCGGTCCATCCGGTATTGTTGCAGCTTACTACTTGGCAAAAGCCGGTTTAAAAGTTGCCCAGTTTGACCGCAAACTATCTCCCGGCGGTGGTATGTGGGGAGGTGCGATGATGTTCAACCAAATCGTCATTCAAGAAGAAGCTTTGTCCATTGTGAATGATTTCAATATAAATTACGTCCCTTACGGTGACGGACTTTACACAATGGACTCAGTTGAGAGTACGTCAGCCCTACTCTATCATGCCGTACATGCCGGTGCAACAGTGTTTAATTGCTATTCGGTAGAAGATGTCATTTTCAAAAGTAACAAAGTGAATGGTGTTGTTGTGAACTGGACACCCGTGTTGCGTGAGGGAATGCACGTAGATCCCTTGAACATCTTGTCGGAATGCGTGATTGACGGAACAGGACACGATAGCGAAATCTGTCAAACCGTAGCCCGTAAAAACGGTATCAAACTAGCCACCGAAACAGGTGGTGTCATTGGTGAACGCTCGCTGGATGTAGCCATTGGCGAAGAAGAAGTGGTAAAAGGCACAAAAGAAATTTATCCCGGACTGTATGTTTGCGGAATGGCTGCATCAGCTGTTTCGGGAACGCCCCGTATGGGACCAATCTTCGGCGGTATGTTGTTAAGCGGCAAGAAAGTTGCCGATTTGATTATTGCAAAATTGAAAAAATAATTTTACATGTGAAGGACGTTCCTTGCTGCATGAGTAAGGCATTGAAACGTACTGCACATCTATTTTAAAGGAACAGGCCTGCTTTTTTTACGAAGCAGGCCTGTTCCTTTAAAATAGATGTATTTCTGATTTTGTTATATTTTAGCATGATTTGGCAAGCATTTTGCTGTATATTTATGTGACTAGAGATTTTTATCCATATCTTTGTACATATAGATTTGAAAGGAACCATATGAATAGCCAATTCTCACCAAGAGTATCTCAAATATTAATATACAGTAAAGAGGAAGCGTGTCGTCTCCAGAATGAATCCATTACGCCCGAGCACTTATTATTAGGACTGATTCGTGAAGGGGAAGGTACGGCCATGAAGTTACTGAAACAGCTTCATATCCGCCTTGATACAATTAAACGTGAAGTAGAAGAGCGTATTGGCAACAAACGAGCTCCGTTTCCACCCACTATACCCGAAGAGGTGACCTTAAATGAAGACTCATCCAGAATCATCAAGTTAGGATTGCTGGAAGCACGCTTATTGAAATGTAGTTTTGTAGAAACAGAACACTTATTGTTAGCCATCCTTAGAGACAACCACACCATAGCCAGTGAAATTCTTATGAAATACGATGTAAAATATGAAGACATCTTCAAGATGTTGACCCGAAAACAAGATGTTCAAGCAGGTTTTGGGTTTGACGAGGAAGATGATGACGAAATGACGGAATCAACGTCTAACGGAGGGCATGCTGCGTCTGCGGCATCCCCCTCTGCCACAGCTAAAAGACAAAATAGCGACACCCCGATATTGGATAATTTCGGTATAGACCTGACCAAGGCCGCAAGCAGTGGAAAACTAGATCCTGTAGTAGGCCGCGAAGCCGAAATTGAGCGTATTGCCCAGATTCTAAGTCGTCGGAAAAAAAATAATCCTATACTAATAGGCGAACCAGGTGTGGGTAAAAGTGCCATTGTTGAGGGGCTTGCACTTCGAATCGTGCAACGTAAAGTATCGCGCACATTGTTCAACAAGCGAATCATAGCGCTCGACATGGCTTCCGTAGTAGCAGGGACTAAATATCGCGGTCAGTTTGAAGAACGTATACGCAACATTTTGGGTGAACTGGAAAAGAATCCGGATATCATCCTATTTATAGACGAAATACACACCATTGTTGGCGCTGGGTCTACTCCTGGGTCGATGGACGCCGCCAATATGCTGAAACCGGCCCTGGCGCGCGGTGAGATACAATGTGTGGGGGCAACGACTATTGACGAATACCGTAAAACCATAGAGAAAGACGGAGCTTTGGAACGCCGCTTCCAAAAAATACTGGTAGAACCGACCAGTGAAGAAGAAACGCTGCAAATCCTCCAAAACATCAAAGAGCGCTACGAAGATCACCATAATGTGATTTACACGGATGAGGCATTGAAAGCTTGTGTCAGCCTGACAGGCCGATACATCACTGACCGCTGCTTTCCGGATAAAGCCATTGACGCTTTGGATGAAGCCGGATCTCGAGTACACATTGTGAACATTAATGTACCCAAGTACATCGAAGAGCAAGAACAGGCCATTGCACTTGTTCATGCACAAAAGGACGAAGCCGTTCGCCTGCAAGATTTTGAACATGCCGCCGATTTGCGCGATAAAGAAGAAGAAATGCAAAAGCAGCTCGACACCATGAAACAGGAATGGGAAGACCAGCTACGCAACAACAAAGAAACAGTTGACAAAAGCCATGTGGAAAGTGTGGTGTCTGTAATGAGCGGTGTGCCGGTCCAAAAGATGGCGCAGGCTGAAAACATCCGTTTAAAAGGAATGAAAGAACTGCTGAACAACCAGGTTATATCGCAGGAAAACGCAATCGACAAGATAGTTCGTGCCATCATGCGTAGCCGCATTGGAATCAAAGACCCCAAACGTCCCATCGGAGCATTCATGTTCGTTGGACCAACAGGTGTAGGTAAGACCTTACTTGCCAAGCAATTGGCTGAGTTCATGTTTGGAAGCTCCGATGCCTTGATCCGCATAGACATGAGCGAATACATGGAAAAATATGCCGTTAGCCGTTTGGTGGGTGCACCTCCGGGATATGTAGGTTATGAAGAAGGAGGACAGCTGACTGAGAAAGTACGCCGTAAGCCCTACTCCATCATTTTGCTGGACGAAATAGAAAAAGCGCACGGCGATGTATTCAATTTACTGCTTCAGGTAATGGACGAAGGCCGGTTGACAGACAGTAATGGGAATACGGTAGACTTTAAAAATACCGTGATTATCATGACATCGAATTGCGGAACACGCCAACTTAAAGACTTTGGTCGTGGCATTGGTTTTGCCGGTCAAGAGGTTGATGGAAATGGCAGCTTTGCCAATAGCATCATACAGAAAGCGTTAAATAAAGAATTTACCCCCGAGTTCCTGAACAGGTTAGACGAGATCATCACTTTCGAGGCATTATCTCAAGAGGCCATCCGAAAAATTGCCGATATAGAAATTGGTGCGCTTAACAAACGTATGATGGCGATGGGATATACACTTGATTTAGATGAATCGGCCAAACAGTTTATTGTCACAAAAGGATATGATAAACAGTATGGTGCGCGCCCATTAAAAAGGGCTATCCAGCACTTGTTGGAAGACAAGCTGTGTGAATTGATGATGGATGATAAACTCGCAGAAAATGCAACCATACAGATCACACACACAACAGGTAATGACTCGCTGACATTTACTGTAAGTGAAAACACTGAAAGTAATTTGTCTGATCAATTATCATAATCAAGCAAATTATTCATGAATATAAAATGTCCCTGAGAAAAAAATGAAACTTATTCTCAGGGACATTTTGGATTTTTTAATGAAACATTATCATCAATCTGCTTCAGCCAATATAAACTAGTCGATGAAGCGAAAGGTTCATTATGAAGAAAGACAATACATTTTATTTTTCTACCTCATAATCAACACAACTACGTTGCATAACATAAGGCTTTAATGCCGAAGCTACAGCGACATGTGCAGGATGAACACCGTATGCACAAGCCTCCTCAAACGTATCAAATGAACTATTCAGACAAATATCCCATGTTTCATTT
Source organism: uncultured Prevotellaceae bacterium (assembly GCA_902477365.1). Taxonomy (GTDB): domain Bacteria; phylum Bacteroidota; class Bacteroidia; order Bacteroidales; family Bacteroidaceae; genus Alloprevotella. The sequence continues at coordinate 247 of CABSGW010000157.1, read as the reverse complement.
GCATTGATATTAACTCCTACTTCTATCGCACGAATAAAAGGGATAGTAGCCGGCAATGCCAATATTCCCTTCCTGAAAGTTTCTATAACTTGTTGTTTCATCTCCAATTCGAGTTCTTCTTTCAACCGAAACATAACAACATGCTTTACCATCTCTTTATTATTTAGTTTTTTATCATTACTTTTGTGTAGGCAAAGTTACTACAAAAAAGTGAAATGCGGAAAGATATAGTGATAGAATTGAGTTA
>CABSGW010000156.1 GCA_902477365.1 uncultured Prevotellaceae bacterium | reverse complement strand
GCGGCCAATGCCGTAAAAATACCGACTAAGAAACTTAGAAAGAGAATAAACTGACGCTGGCTGAAATGCTTCTCACGCCAGGCGATTACCCACTCCAAAAAACCAGGAACTGCCGCTACCTCTTTCATTGTGATTTTATTCTCGTATAATTCGTATTTCTCCACCAACGCCAAGTTTAATAATGGAAGAGGGCTTTGCAGCCGCTCCTTCATCCTGACGCACCGGAACCACATAGTCTACCGCCGACTTTATCTCTTCGCTGATATCAGCGAAAGATGCCGGCGCAGGCATGCCACTGATATTGGCCGATGTGGAAACAATAGCCCGCTTAAAGCGGAAACAAAGTTCCCGGCTGAACGCTTCAGACGTAACCCGAATGCCCACGCTTCCATCTTCAGCCAACAGATTGTCAGCCAGATTGCGCGCTCCATCATAAATGACGGTCATGGGTTTGGTACTCAACTCTATTAAATCCCAAGCCACATCCGGCACTTCACGCACATAGAACTGCACCTTTGCCTCAGAATCGACCAACACGATCAATGCTTTCGAATCTACGCGTCGTTTAATCTCGTAAATTCGTTGCACTGCCTGGGGATTTGTCGCATCGCATCCCAATCCCCAAACCGTGTCTGTAGGATACAGAATCACCCCTCCGGCATTGAGCACCGCGAGCGCTTCTTTAATTGCCTGCTTGCCTGCCTGATCCATCATCGTATAGAAAAATTAAAACTCACTGGTGAAATGGAATTTAATATGTTCAAAATCACTCTGCGCCATTTGCAACACATAGTTACTGTCGGCCATAAAGACATCGCGTCCATCGCGGTCTTTTGCCATAAACTGGTATTTACGCTTTTTGAAAGCTTCCAGTTGAGCAGCATCGTCGCTCTCTATCCAACATGCCTTGTACATGCTGAGAGGTTCCCAACGACACTTGGCATTATATTCATTTTCCAAGCGATACTGAATCACCTCGAATTGTAACTGCCCCACTGTTCCGATAATCTTACGGCCATTAAACTGGTTTACAAACAACTGGGCTACTCCTTCGTCCATCAATTGTTCTATGCCTTTATTCAACTGCTTGGTTTTCATCGGATCGGCGTTTTCAATGTATTTGAACATTTCCGGAGAAAAACTAGGTAATCCACGATAATGCAACAGCTCGCCTTCTGTCAATGTATCACCGATTTTGAAGACGCCGTTATCAGGTAATCCCACAATGTCACCCGGATATGCTTCGTCAATGGTACTTTTACGTTGAGCCATAAACTGCGTGGGCGAAGAAAAACGGACGGTCTTACCCTGCCGCACATGCAAATAAGGAGCATTGCGGACAAACTTACCGCTACAAACCTTGCAAAATGCGATACACGAACGGTGATTCGGATCGATATTGGCTGTTATCTTAAAGATAAAACCTGAAAATTTAGATTCTTCCGGATCAACCAGACGTTCTTCAGCAACCGTGGGACGGGGACTAGGAGCGATCTTCACAAAACAATCGAGCAACTCCTTCACACCAAAATTATTCAACGCCGAACCAAAGAACACCGGAGCTATATCGGCATTCAAATAGTCTTGTACACTAAACTCAGGATATACACCATCGACCAATTCCAAATCGGTACGCAACTTTTCGGCATCTATTTGCCCGATATGCTGGTCAAGCTCTTCACTGTTTACGTCTACCGTAAATTTCTCCGTAACTTTCTGCTTATCCGGCACAAACAGATCCAGCTTCTGCTCATAGATATTATAAACTCCTTTAAAACGTTGTCCCTGATTGATAGGCCAACTTAAAGGGCGTACACGCACCTGCAATTCGCTTTCCAGCTCATCCAACAAGTCAAACGGATCACGTCCTTCCCGGTCCATCTTATTCACAAATACAATCACCGGGGTTTTACGCATACGGCAAACCGTCATCAGTTTACGCGTCTGCGTCTCAACACCTTTAGCGCTGTCAACAACAATGATGGCACTGTCTACAGCCGTCAAGGTGCGGAATGTATCTTCAGCAAAGTCCTGGTGTCCGGGTGTATCAAGAATATTAACCTTGTAGTTTTCATAATCAAACTCCATAACAGACGTGGTGACCGAAATTCCACGTTGTTTTTCTATCTCCATCCAGTCACTGGTCGCACTTTTCTTTATTTTATTGCTTTTAACCGCTCCGGCAACCTGTATTTGCCCGCCAAACAACAACAGTTTCTCAGTCAGCGTCGTTTTACCGGCGTCAGGATGGGAGATAATGGCAAAAGTTCTTCTTCTTTGTATTTCGTCTATCATGTGTTTATCTGTTTTTTGCTTCTAATACGGTGATACATTCCTGCAAGCTATCTTCCCAATAAGGAATCTCCAGCCGATAGGTTTCTTTCAGTTTAGTCTTATCAAGCACAGAGTAATGCGGACGAGGTGCAGGCGCCGGATATTCTGCCGTATGCAACGGAAGAACCTTGCACGTCGTTATACCGGCTATACGGTGGATTGCTTTCGTAAAATCATACCACGAAATCACTCCTTCATTACTAAAATGATATATACCAGGTACAACGCCATCCATCAGAACAGTAAAGATGACACGAGCCAGATCACGTGCATAAGTAGGGGTACCTATCTGGTCAAAAATAACGCCAAGCTGTTCCTTTTCACGTCCCAGACGGAGCATGGTTTTCACGAAATTATTTCCATAAGCAGAATAAAGCCAAGAGGTACGCAGCACCACACTATTAGGACATTCGGACAAAACGGTCTGTTCGCCAGCCAACTTGGTACGGCCATAAACCGTATTAGGACAGGTAGGCATCGTTTCGCAATAGGGAATATGCGCGGATCCGTCAAATACATAGTCGGTTGAGATGTGAATCATCTCTCCCCCACGACGTGCAATAGCTGACGCTAAAAAACCTGCGGCTTTATGATTCAACTGTTCACACAAGGCTACATCATTCTCTGCCTTATCCACTGCCGTATAGGCCGCACAATTAACAACAACATCAATCTGCTGTTCTTGTATGTATGTTTCTACCGCCGACTCATTACAAATATCCAGTTCCTGAACATCCGTAAAAAAATAGTGGAATTGCGGATAATGCACAGACAGTGCCTGTATTTCATTTCCCAGTTGGCCGTTACATCCTGTAACCAAAATATTTTTCTTCATCCTCATTCAGTCTATACAATGCATACCTTAAAACTCCAATGGCACTTCTTCATCCTTGCGATAATAATCAGACAACATGCCTAACAAGGCAGAAACATCTTTTACAGCAGTCTGTGTACCCTCACTGATTTCTTTTCCCTGTACCCGTAACAACATCACCCCATAAAGCATCTCAAAACAGGCCTCCAACTCCGGAAGTTCCCGTTTCTCTCCCTTCCCACGCATTTCCACGATATAGGGAAGTACTTTATAATATGCCGCATGGTAATAAGGAAATTTAGGCGAAGCCAATAACTGGTTGTGCAAGTCGGTAAGTGCGATAACCACATTCTTGTTGATCTGCAAATGTCCATGTTCCACCACACCTTCTGCACGCATCATCCCGATAAGATCTGCATACCATCGCTCCATTTCCTCACGTTGTTCCTGAGGCACATTAAATTTCGAAAGATAATTCGTCTTCAAACAATCCAAATCGCAATTGTTTGCACGCAACAGATCTTCAACCTGCCACATATACAGCAGGTATTCGGCTCTATTCGATACCCTAAGTTTTGAAGCTATCAACATTTTAATAAGGAGAATACAGGCCGGTAACAGTCAGCACAAAACCAACCACAGACGCCAATAACACAATACCACCAATCGTTCTATTCAAAATACGGATACCACGCACGTCAAAGCTGGAACGTACCTTATTCACAAAATACGTCAAAGCAAGCCACCAACCCAAAGCCCCCCCAAAGATAGACAGGTAACCAATGGATTGCTCCAATGGATGATCGGGAATGACAAACGTAAAACGCGCAAAAAGCGCAATGAACAGAAATATAATAAGCGGATTTGACAATGTAACCAAAAAGGCAGTCAAACCATTATGAAATAAAGTACCCTTACTCTTCGATACCGGACGCAAACATTTATTCGGGTCGCTTCGGAACATATAGAGTCCGAAAAAGAAAAGCATCACGCTTCCCACCAACTGCAAATAAAACAGATTACGCTCATTTTGAATGATATCCATTACAAACGACATGCCCAATCCCGTTATCAATGCGTAAATGATATCGCTGAATGCAGCTCCCAAACCAGTCACTACACCATAAAGACGTCCCTTCTTCAACGTCCGCTGAATACACAAAACACCCACCGGCCCCATGGGGGCAGATGCTACTATTCCTACAAAAAAGCCTTTTATAATAAGCTCTAATACACTGACAGGTTCTAACCAAAGCATAATTGTATGCAAATATGGCAATTTTTTGTGGATTAATAAAGCCATCAGGCGTATTTTTCACCCAGAGGAAACCAAAACAAAGGAAGCTTTTCAAATCTCATAAAAATACAGAAATCGGAAGATGTCATTCTACAACTTTTTATTATCTTTGCGCCGATACATCTTAATTATAACATAACAACATGATTAACCATGGAAACAATAGAAAAACCCTATGTTATCGGTCTTGATTTAGGTGGAACAAACTCCATTTTCGGCATTGTGGATGCACGTGGCGAAATCAAGGCGCAAACAGCTATCAAAACAAAATCATACGCAAATATCAACGACTATATCAAAGCTAGTTGCGAAGCGCTCCAGCCTATCATTGATACGGTTGGTGGTATCGAGAAAATCAAAGCTATGGGTATCGGGGCTCCAAACGGCAACCATTACACCGGAAACATCGAAGATGCGGCAAACTTAATCTGGAACGGAGATATTCCGATTGCGAAATTGTTTTCCGAAGCACTGGGTATCCCTGTTGCCCTTACCAATGATGCCAATGCCGCCGCTGTCGGTGAAATGACTTATGGCGTAGCACGTGGTATGAAGAACTTTATCATGATTACACTGGGAACTGGTGTCGGAAGCGGTATCATTGTCAATGGACAACTGGTTTATGGTAGTGACGGCTTTGCCGGTGAACTAGGACACGTCATTGTAGACAGAAAAGAAGGAAGACCTTGTGGATGTGGCCGAAAAGGATGTCTGGAAACTTATTGTTCCGCGACCGGTGTTGCACGCACAGCACGCGAACTATTGGAAAAAAGCGATCAACCAAGCACTTTGCGCGACCTGAATCCGGAAGAAATAACATCACTCGATGTAGCCATTGCTGCCGGAGAAGGAGACGAATTAGCAAAAAAAATATTCGAAATTACGGGCGATATCCTGGGTAAAGCCTGTGCAGACTTTACCTGTTTTAATAGCCCGGAAGCTTTTGTATTTTTCGGGGGCTTAACGAAAGCCGGAGATCTATTAATGAACCCTCTACGCCGTGCATACGACGCCAATGTACTTCGCAACTACAAAGGGAAAGCACAATTACTTATTTCCAGTTTAAATGGCTCAGAAGCCGCCGTATTGGGAGCTAGTGCGCTGGGCTGGGATTTATAATCCTACAAAAGAATAAGTCACGCTATACTATATGATTCCTTCTGTATCTCTTTCAAGAGTAATACAGGAGGAATCATCATTTCTATACCTTTTCCAGAAACTTCTAAGAGAAAAAATCAAATGAATTTCCCATCAGGAAAATTCAGGACAATCATACCCTGTTCAAAAACGTTTGCATGTAATTTTGCCTTATTGGAAAGCAATAATTTAAAAACATTCAGTTCCATCATGTCGCTACGAAATGCCAATTCCCTTTCATTTTCTTTCAACACCAAACCGGGACTTCTTTTCCAAAGTCCAACTTTCTCGTAAAAGGGAACAAGCCCATGCGAACAGGTAAATAGTCCTACATCAAATTTATGGCTCCCAACAATCCATTCTGTGGCATTTCTTACCAAACTCAGCCCAATACCTTGTTTTCTATATTCCGGATGTGTACATACACAACTCAAACCGCACATTTTAAAAGTGACTGTCTGCACACAAATATCCCAGTCCACCACTCCCACATAGCCTACAAAACGACTATTTTCTATCGCACAAAACGATGTAGCATTCATTACTCTAGGATGAATAGCTTCCATCCCCTCTCCGGCCCAAACACGACGAATCAAATCATTCAGTAAACACAATTCTACCTCCGAAGCATTGTTATATTCGAAAATCTTTATATCCATACTTCTGAATTTTCCAATATGCGTATGTACAAAAGATCAAAGATCCATCTTAATTCACGTCCCATGCTTACGTTCTATAAAACCTTTCATTCCACATACGCCTCTCAGCAACCGGAAACCTCCCATAACCAAGG
>CABSGW010000155.1 GCA_902477365.1 uncultured Prevotellaceae bacterium | reverse complement strand
CCTGTAGAGCATCACGATTCCATTTTCGTAAACAAAGGAATCTATACAGATGTTGGTACGGCTATTTACAGTACTAAAAATGAAATTTTCGAAGTAAAAAAAGGACCGGTATTTGCAAATTTCGTTTTGGCTGATGAGATTAACCGTGCACCGGCGAAAGTTCAGAGTGCTTTGTTGGAGGCTATGCAAGAACGGCAGGTAACTATAGGTAGTCAGACTTATCAATTACCTTCTCCATTTTTAGTATTGGCAACACAAAATCCAATAGAGCAAGAAGGTACTTATACTTTGCCTGAGGCGCAGTTGGACCGTTTCTTGTTGAAGGTTGTTGTAGGGTATCCATCGTTGGAAGAAGAGCGGAAAATTGTACGACAACATATAGATGAAAAGTTTCCTTCTGTTTATCCCATTTTGAAGTCTGAAGATATTGTCCGAGCTCGCGAAGTGGTGAAAGAAGTATATGTGGATGAAAAAATAGAGAAATATATTGTAGACCTTGTATATGCTTCTAGGATGCCTAACGAGTATAAGTTGAACGAGATACAAGATTATATTTCTTTCGGGTGTTCACCTCGTGCTTCTATCGGCCTTGCAATGGCTTGTCGTGCATATGCTTTCATAAACAGACGTGGTTATGTAATACCTGAGGATGTGAGAGCTGTCGCCTACGATATCATGAGGCACCGCATTGGTATCACTTACGAGGCGGAAGCTAACAATATTAGCAGCGATGATATTATAGGAATGATAATTAGTAAAGTAGAAGTTCCTTAATTAGTGGAAGCCAAAGAGTTATTAAATAAAGTCCGAAAGATTGAAATAAGGGCGCGTGTCCTTTCCAATGAAAAGTTTGCGGGTGAATATCATTCAGCCTTTAAGGGGCGTGGTATGTCTTTTTCGGAAGTACGTGAATACCAAACAGGGGATGACATTCGTGATTTTGATTGGAATGTAACTGCGCGTTTCAATAGGCCGTTTGTCAAAGTTTATGAAGAGGAGCGCGAATTAACAACCATGTTACTGATTGATGTGTCCGGAAGCTCTAATTTTGGAACACACGTACAGCTTGTAAAGGAAATGGTTACAGAAATTGCTGCAACCTTGGCTTTCTCGGCTGTTCAGAATAAAGATAACATCGGTTTAATTTTTTTCAGTGATAAGATTGAAAAGTATATTCCGCCTAAAAAAGGGCGTAAGCATATTTTATATATCATTCGTGAACTGTTAAACATAGAACCGACCAATCGTAAAACGGATATTAATTGTGCGTTGAAATTTTTGATGAATATCCAATCCAGGCGTTGTACGGCTTTTGTGATCAGTGATTTTATCGATAGAAATGATCTGTCGGTGTTGTTGCCTACGGTGAGAAGAAAACATGACCTGATGGCTATACAAGTTTATGATAGAAGTTTAGCATTATTGCCAAAGGTTGGAATTGTAAAAGTATTGGACGCAGAAACAGGCGAGGAACTTTATATTGATACTTCCAATAAAGAAACAAGAAAAGCTCATGCGGTATGGTGGAACATGAAACAACGCGTGATGCATGATTTATTTGTCAAAAGCAAAGTCGACTATGTTTCAATCTGTACAGATGAAGATTATGTAAAAGCGCTGATGGCAATGTTCTCAAAACGTAAATGCTGAAAATGATGAGTAGACGATTTTTCTTGTTATTTGCAGGGCTGTGTTATGTAATGATAGGGCATTGTGCAGTCTCAGTGAAGGCGGTGATTGAACCAGTGAAGATATTGATTGGCGAACAAGCAACGCTCACTTTAACGGTGACAACCGATTCACCCAATAAAGCAGTGATCTTTCCTGCTATAGAGACTTTGAACAAGCAGATGCCTCTTATTGAGTTTATGCGTAAAAACGTGAATGATACGTTAAAGCAAGATGGAAGTGTGCACCAACATATTTGTCAATATGTATTGACATCTTTCGAAGACTCCCTTTACTATATAGAGCCGCTTACTGTTGCTATCGCAGGAAAAGAATACAAAGGAAACGAACTGAGCCTAAAAGTAGAGACTGTTGCTGTAGACACTACTAATACGGCAGGATATGGGCCAAAAGATGTTTTTGATGTATATGCAAATTGGGATGATTCGAAGAATACATGGTGCATAACGTTGTTGCTGCTTATTAGTTGTGTACTTTTTGCCGGTTACGAACTTCGTTTTATTCAGCGTAAACCCATTGTTTCCATAAAAAAAGAACAAAAACAAAAATTGTCACCTCATGAATGGGCACAAAAGAAGCTGGGAGAAATGGGTGCAAACTCAAAATTAGATGTTAAAGCCTTTTATACCGCATTGACAGATATCTTGAGAACCTATATGCAGCGCAGGTATCATTTTTCTGCGAATGAAATGACTTCTACGGAAATTATAAAAGAATTGATCCAGCGTAAAGATGACAAGATGTTAGACGAACTGAGAAGACTATTTACGACTGCGGATCTTGTAAAGTTTGCTAAACAAGATGTTTCTCAGGATGAAAGGAATAAAGGTGTTTCCATCGTTGAAGACTATATAAGAATAAGTACACCTATAGAGACGGAGCAAGTACTTCCCATTCAAAAAGAGGACAATCTTATACATCATAGTACCAAGGAGAAAAAGTTTAATTACTTGATCTCTGTGGTTTATCTTTGCATAACGATATATTGGGTTTACTTGGTTGTTGATTATTTATTGATTCAGTTTCAATGATTACATTTGTTCATCCGGAATATTTTTTCCTACTGTTGTTGTTAATACCGTATTGGTGTTGGCAGTTCCTTTTTAAAAAACGGAGGGAAGCAACTTTTCGTATTGCAGATGTTTATGCATACCATTTCATCAAGAAGAGTTTGAGAATCCGTTTATTGGGATTGCCAGTCATATTGCATTCGATTGTATGGATTTTGTTAGTGGTGGTACTTGCCCGACCGCAAACTACGAACAATTGGTCTAGTGAGCGTGTGGAAGGTATTGATATCATGTTTGTGGTCGACATTTCGACCAGCATGTTGGCCGAGGACCTAAAACCCAATCGTATTGATGCGGCAAAGGATGTTGCAATAGAATTTATTTCCTCTCGCCCTAATGATAATATCGGTTTAACAGTTTTTGCCGGAGAGTCTTATACTCAATGTCCTATGACAACAGATCATCGTGCATTATTAAGTTTATTTCAACAGGTTGGTTGTGAAATGCCGCAACATGGTTTGATTGAAGATGGCACAGCTATTGGTATGGGAATTGCAAGTGCCGTTGCCAGATTAAAGGACAGTAAAGCGAAGAGTAAAGTGATCATCCTGTTGACTGACGGATCGAATAACAGAGGGGATATTTCTCCGTTGACTTCTGCAGAAATAGCCCAAAAATATGGAATACGTATCTATACAATAGGAGTCGGAACAAATGGTATGGCTTCTTACCCTTATCCATTGCCCGGTGGGGGAGTTAGATATGGACAAATGCCTGTTGAAATAGATACGACAACATTGTCAGAAATAGCGAAACTTACTCAAGGAGTATTCTACAGGGCTGATTCAAAACATAAATTAAAAGAGATACATGAGGAAATAGATAAACTGGAAAAAACAAAATATCAAGTAGAATCATATAGCAATAAATATGAGATGTTCCAGCTATTTGCACTTGTGGCATTTATTCTCTTGATTGTTGAAATCATTATTCGCGAACTTTGGCTTAAAAAGCTGACTTAGAAAGGGCTGAAATATGTTTAGATTTGCTTCTCCTGAATATTTATATTGGTTGTGGATAATTCCTGTTTTACTCTGCGTTTTAGCATATAGCATATGGAATACAAAGAAGGTTACGCGAAAAATGGGGGATCGTTCTTTAATAGAATCAATGATGCCCCAACGTTCCGTAAGGCGATATGCTGTTAAAGAACTTCTTTTGATTTTGATTGCAACTCTTTTTGTCATCATGTTGGCACGTCCGCAATTTGGCGTAAAAGTGGATGTGCAAAAACGTCAAGGTATAGAAGCGGTATTTGTAGTTGATGTATCTAATTCCATGATGGCGAAAGATATCTCACCCAGTAGATTAGATCGTGCAAAAATGATTGTATCAACCATGATTGACAGGATGCAGGAGGACATGGTTGGTTTGGTTATTTTTGCAGGAGAAGCCTTTATCCAGTTGCCTATCACATCCGATTATGTATCGGCTCGCATGTTTTTGAATACGATCTCTCCTTCTATGATTGCGTCTCAGGGAACAGATCTAAACAGAGCGATTACATTAGCTTCTAAAAGTTTCACCAACCGGGATGGCATAGGAAAAGCGATGATCATTATTACGGATGGAGAAAACCATGATGGTGATGCCGAAGCTGCCGCCCGTGTTGCAAAAAAAGACGGGATAGATGTCTTTGTTATGGGAATTGGACGTACTGAAGGAACACCGATACCAACATCAAATGGAGGATATTTAACCGACAAAGAGGGTGAAACGGTTCTGACGATGTTAAATGAAGATATGTGCCGGAAAGTTGCCAGCGCAGGTGGAGGAGTGTATATCCATATTGACAATTCATCTTCAGCTCAAAACATGTTATTCAAAGAATTGGATGGTTTGGAGAAAAAAGAACTTGAGAATATACGCTATTCGGAATACGATGAGCAATTTGGCATTTTTGCATTGCTGATAGGCCTGTTGTTCATTGTAGAGGTATGCGTTTTGGAGAGGAAGAATCCATTATGGAATAAAATAAAGATTTTCCGCAAATAACATGGTTATGATGAAATCCTATTATAGTAAAAAATTGGTGATATACGTGGCTATGTTTTTTTCATGGTCTTTTTGTTTTGCCCAAAGCTTGGACGTCAAGAAGGGGAATCAGTTGTATCGTTCAAAAAAATATGTGGAGTCCATCGATGAATATAAAAAAGTAACTTCACCACGTTCTGTCTATAATACAGGAAATAGTTTTCTACGGTTATATCAGCCTAAAGATGCGATGGAACAGTATGAAAAGGCATTGCAAAATGAAAAAAATCCTTGGTACAAAGGACAAATATATCATAATGAGGGTGTCATTCTGCAGGCACAAAAAAAATATGATTTAGCCATAGAATGTTACAAGAATGCTTTACGTAATAATCCGAAGGACGATCATGCCCGTTATAATTTGGAGTTATGCAAGCGATTGAAAAAAGAACAGGAGAATAATCAGCAAGACCAGTCACAAAATCAAGAAAATACGGAGGCGAATCGACAAGAAAAAGATCTGGAAAAGCAACCATCTCCTTCTCAATCTCCGGAAAAAGGGCAGCAACAATCTCAACTGTCTAAAGATAATGCCGAACAGATGTTGAATGTGGCAAAACAAGCCGAGCAGCAAGCACAAGATCGTGTAAAGAAAAATATGATAAAGCCCTCACCACGTAAGTTTGAAAAGAACTGGTAGGAGTAACAATAATAGACCGTTAGGAAATATATGAAGAATTGGATTTTATCTATTGTGTTAATTTGCTTATTTGCTTCTGGTGCATATGCCGACAAAATTCAGGTAAGAACAGAAGTTCCTCGTAGCGTTATCTGTGACGAGGAATTTCGACTGCAATTTATTATCAATACAGCCGATGTAGCTTCAATTAGCTTTCCTTCTGTACCTTTTGCTGAAACGTTGTATGGACCTAGCCATTCGTTGATGCAAAATTACACGAATATAAATGGTAAACAGACTAGTAGTGTTTCCGTCACTTATACGTATGTGATGTTGCCCCATAAAGCGGGAAAGTATACAATACCGGCAGCTGAAATTAGTTTGAAGAATGGCAGCAAATATAAATCGACTCCTGTTTCGATTAATGTGTTACCCGTTGATAAGAAGACATCCTCCAATTCCAAAAGTACCAATCGCGAACTATTTATTTTGGCCGAAGTAAACAAAACAAATCTCTTTGAACAAGAAGCGGTTGTGCTTACTTATAAAATTTATTCAAAGGTCAGTATTAAGAACCTGACGAATAAGATGCCAGACTTGAAGGGCTTTTTAGTTCAGGAGATCCCATTGCCTCAACAAAAGACGTTCCAAGTAGAAAATTACGAAGGTGAGAATTACCGAACAACAGTTTGGAGCCAATATGTACTTTTTCCACAACAGTCGGGAGAACTAGTGATTCCCAGTGTTAAGTTCGAGAGTATTATTGTACGCCCGAACCAATCGATTGATCCTTTTGATGATTTTTTAAATGGGAACAGCATTTTTGCAGAACAAAAAAAGATCGTCATGGCTCCTCAGGTACGGCTTCATGTTTCATCGCTTCCAGAGGGGGCCCCGGCAAGCTATTCGGGAGCTGTTGGAACTTTTTCTGTTAAAGCATCGACAAGTGGACAAGCTGCAACCAATGAGGCTTTTCATTA
>CABSGW010000154.1 GCA_902477365.1 uncultured Prevotellaceae bacterium | reverse complement strand
GGTAAACCTGGTATCTGTTGTCACCGGATATTCCATTGGCGGATTTGATGCGGACAAGATACAAGGAGAAACCTTGTCACTCGGCATTGGTATGGAAGGCGAGCCCTATGAAGGCATAGGAAGGGGGACCTTGAATATAGCCAATTTACCTGTATACAGAGATGCCTCAGGTGGTATCGGTACACCTACCAGCGATCATGAACGTACTAAACTGGAGCTTAACACCACACACTTTTTGGCACTGATAAATGGATATGAGGGTGACGAAGAACAATTAGACACTGCAGCAACCTACATGCAGCGACTGTTAACGAAATATGCATCGGCCACAGCTATTGAAATAGTACACTATCCTTAAAGTAAATGAATGCTAGCCAGCATCGCTTCTTACGACTTCGTTTTCCACAAACGTTCCATCCGTTCACGTATTTTCTCTTCAGAAGCATTTTTTTGAGGAGTCCATATTTTTTTGTTTTTCAATCTGTCAGGCATAAATTGTTGTAGCACAAAATTATCCTCATAATCATGTGCATACTTGTAGCCCTCCCCGTATCCCAGTTCTGTCATCAACTGAGTGGGTGCATTACGTAAGTGTAACGGTACAGGCTCATTACCCGTTTCACGTACCAAGCTTAAAGCTTGGTTGATGCCTAAATAAGCCGAATTACTCTTGGGACTGGTCGCTAAATAAACCGTCGCTTCTGCCAACGGGATACGTCCTTCGGGCCAACCTATTTTCATCACAGCATCAAAAGCCGCATTAGCCAATAACAAAGCATTGGGATTGGCCAGACCGACATCTTCACTGGCAGAAATAACCAAGCGGCGCGCAATAAAAGCAGGATCTTCCCCTCCCTCTATCATACGAGCCAGCCAATACAACGCAGCATCGGGATCACTCCCCCGAATGCTTTTAATGAAAGCCGAAATAATATCGTAATGCATTTCGCCGTCCTTATCATAAGCCAACGGATTTTGCTGCAAACGTTCCGATACCTTTTGATCGTCAATAACAACAGGGCTTTCCTCATCCGACGTAACCACCAAATCCAAAATATTCAGCAGCTTACGCGCATCTCCACCGCTGTATCGCAATAAAGCGGTAGACTCTTTTAACACAACATTACGTTCCTTCAAGACAGGATCGGTAGTTATAGCCCGATCTACCAGCTCCAGCAGGTCGTCCTGCCCCAAGCTTTTCAACACATATACCTGGCATCTGGAAAGCAAAGGACGAATTACTTCGAAAGATGGATTTTCGGTTGTAGCCCCAATCAGCGTAACCGTTCCAGTTTCAACCGCCGCCAACAAGGAATCCTGCTGCGACTTACTGAAACGATGAATTTCATCTATAAACAAAATAGGACTGACCACCGACTCAAAGAAACGGCTACTGCGGGCTTTCTCTATAACCTCCCTTACGTCCTTCACACCACTATTTACAGCACTCAACGTATAAAAAGGAGTATCTAACGTATGGGCGATGATTTGAGCCAATGTTGTTTTCCCAACACCCGGAGGCCCCCATAAAATGAAAGAAGCAACTCGTCCAGAATCTATCATTTTCCGTAATACACTTCCTTCACCCACCAAATGTTTTTGTCCGATATATTCCGACAACGTTTGAGGACGCAACCGTTCTGCCAAAGGTGCTGCCATATCTTATTTTTCTACTCTAAATTAACCTTTTCGTTTGGCAAAGATAAGATATTCGCGTGAGAAAAGATGATAAATGGTGAAAAAGTACCGGAGAAAAAGGACTCATACCAACGAATCACAAATGACCGACAGCCCAACCAGTCAAGCAAAAAGTTTCATTGTTCGTACCAATTTATATATCCTTTTATAGAACATGAAAAAACAAATCAAGTAATGTTCTACAATGTCAACACGGGAAGGATAGACTTCGCAAGTTACCGCTCCACAATACGCAACCAATCCTTACGCGACATGAAACTCCTTGTCTCCTATGCTATGTCACCTCTCTTACAAACTCAGTAAACAGTCAAAAAAGAAATAAACACAAAGATATAGCCACAACATGCGCTTCTACGAAACACAAGCTGGGCTTCTTGTCGTGACAAGAAGCCCAGCTAAAATGTACACAAATTAAAAGTACAAACAACTACCAAATGAAGAGGTCTCCCATAAAATCAACATGGAAACTTTTGTTGATTCCCATAAAAAGATTACATTCGTACATCAAAGCGTAAAACGCAATCCAACCGAAAAGGAAAGAATTTATTCACCCCCCCAAAAGACTGTGCATTGAAAACGTTATCCATCTTAATTCCCACATATAACTACATCTGCGTGGAGTTGGTGCGGCAGCTAATTACTGCTGTGCAATATGCCGAGAAGAACAAACAACCAGTGCAATATGAAATTATTGTCGGAGATGACGGTTCGCCAGACAAACAGTGCATTGAAAAAAATCAGGAGATAAACACGCTGTCAAACAGTCGGTTTATAGCCTATCCCACTAATAATGGAGGCGCAGCAATACGCAACGCATTGGCTCGTGAAGCGACTTACAATTACTTACTTTTTATTGATTGTGATGCCGCTCTGTCTAATAATACATTCATTCTTAAGTACCTTCTTGAAATACCACAAAACAGGGTCGTCTGCGGAAGTTTGCTCACACCCACTCCCCACCCATTTCACAATGTAAGTTTACGGTATAAATACGAAATGCATGCAACCCGCATTCGCACCTTGAGCTATCGCAAAGAACATCCTTACCACTTCTTCACAACATTCAACTTCATGATTCAAAAGGACTTGTTTCTATCCATCGGTTTTGATGAACGATGTGTACATTACGGTTACGAGGATGCGCTATTCGGTATACAATTGAAAGAATTAGGCGTTCAAATTAAACACATCAACAATCCATTATTACATTTAGGTTTAGAACCGAACACCACATTCTTAAAAAAGACAGAAGTATCTTTACAGACATTATACATTCTTGGAGAAGATATGCAAAAGCATGCTCAGGTATCGAGAGTTGCACAACGACTCAAAGACTGGTATTGTATCGGGATAATCAAATTCGCTTATAAACTATCACATAAAATCATCTACAAACAACTCTGTGGCCACAACCCGTCTTTATTGCTTTTCAACTTCTACAAGCTCGGCTTTTATAGTTCGCTCAAACCTTAAAAAAAGATTCTATACCACTATTCTGATTTTGAGAACTGCTTGATCAAGCTATACGCTGCATACAAACCGCTTTCACCAGCCTTGCTTAGATCTGCAAGAGCTTCTTTACGCATATTCAACTTATAATAACACAGTCCCCGATTGAAATAAGCTTCTCCCATATGTGCATCAATCGCTAAGGCATCCGTAAAAAACGCGATAGCTGTAGAATAATCTCCCAAATCCATATATAGACAAGCACTATTATACAATATATAGGGTGTTTTAGCATCAAACTTACGGGCTTTTTCAAAATCGGACAACGATGCTTTATACCGAATGGTGCGGTCTAGATGAATAGATGACGTTGGCCCATCCATTAATTTCTGATTAACTGTGTTTTGTTGATGTAATCGCACGGCAGCCCGCTGTATATAGGCCAACATATTTAAGGAATCAAGTTGCAAAACTTTATTCAGATCATTCATGGCTGCACCATAGTCTTTTATACTCGTGTACAAGACAGCCCTCATCAAATAAAGACTTACCGTTGTTGGAGTGTTTTCAATCTGTTTGCTAAGGGATGTGATTTTTTCAAACACCAGCCCAGCTTGGCTTTCTGACAAATGTTGGGATTTACCGGACAGTACCAATTTTCCTAATGTGCTGTTTTCCTTGTTCCAATAATCCAGTTTCGAAAAATAGCCGACTTGCTGTTGTGATGGCTCTTTTATGTCGTTCCAAACCAATTCATAAAGCGACTGGCGTTCAGCTTCGGCTTTCTTATTTTGGATTTTACCTCTAAATTCGCTCTCATAGGTAGGATCTTGTTCACTTTCCTCTACCACCAACTTTTGATAATCACGTATATCCCTTTCCTTGCGTTTACGTGTGTTTTGTCCGGAGTTGTTTGTCTTTCTTCCACTAAATTCATCTATTTGGGCAATATACAATTTCCGTTCGTCAGCAATAGCTCCCCGTTCATCCCCAATTTTCCGCCGACAGAAGGCACGTCGTTCATAACCGGCATAAAAGTTGGGATAAGATTTCAGCACATTACTATAATCACGGATAGCCCCTCGGTAATCACCTGTACGTTCCAACAATACAGCCCGGTTATACAAAGCCAGCATTTCGTCCGGCTCACGCTCCAACACAAAATCAAAATCCTGTATAGCCCGATTGTCATCTCCTACCTGAGCACGCAACAAACCACGATTATAATGTCCCAGAAAATTGGTTTCATCCAGCTCCAGTGCGCGATCATAATCCTCCATCGCCGCACGCAGCTGTTTCTGATTGTATTTGGTCAGTGCTCTGTTTATATACACATTGGCATCTCTTGTCTTGAAGTCAATCGCGCGTGTATAAGCTGTATCTGCCGCCGCATACTTCCTTTGCTGTAACAGAATTAATCCTTTCACAGCATACATTTCCGCATCCGTAGAATCAATGGACAAGGAGCGATCTATGCAGGCCAATGCTTTGACCGAATCTTTTTCTTCCAAAGCTATTTGAGCTTTCAACCCATACACCTTATTATAAGCAGGCCATTTAAGGGCCATCGTATCAAGTTCGGCATCGGCACGGGCATACTCTTTCAAATGTATCCTACAAAGAACACGATTATACCATGCTATCTGATTGTTCCGTTCAAAATGCACCACCTGTGAATAATCCCTGATAGCTTCACGATACTGATTCAGTTTAATACGGCACAGTCCTCTTAACTGATAAGTTTTCGCAATAAACGGATTTCGTTCTATCGAAGCAGAACAATCCTGATCGGCTCCGTGATAGTCTTCCAGGTAGAACTTAGCTAATCCTCGATAAAAATAAGGTTCAGACAAATAGGGTTTTGCATTAATTACCTGATTAAAATAGCTGATCGAAAGTGCATAATCATCGTAATAGAGTGCATTTTGCCCTATCATCATCACATGACTTGTATGTATTTGGCTACATGCAAGAAATGGGAAAAGAACGAATATCAAGAAATAGTATCTCAAACAATCTTATTTCGCAGATTTGGTTTTGTATGAACAATGGAACTTGCCCTTCAACAAAGAAAACAATTTACTCTTAATCATCTGTTTGCGTAAAGGGGATAAACGGTCAGTGAACACACGTCCATCCAAATGATCAAACTCGTGTTGCATTACACGTGCCAGATAACCTTCAACCCACTCATCGTGTTCGTTAAAATCCTCATCCAGATACTTTACGCGGATCTTAACCGGACGACGTACCGGTTCATGAATACCCGGAATGCTCAGACAACCCTCTTCCATTGAGACCGTTTCTTCTCCTTCGTCAATAATATGAGGATTGATATATGCTTTCCGAAAATCTTTATATTCCGGAAAATCTTCAGAAAGAACATCCAGATCTATAATGGCTAACCGAATATCCAAACCTATCTGCGGAGCAGCCAATCCCACTCCCTCTGATTTGGTCAGTGTTTCAAACATATTACTGATAAGCTCTTTGAGTTGCGGATAATTAGCGTCTATCTCTTGTGTTTCTTTCCGCAGGACAGGTTGCCCATAAGTATAAATAGGTAATATCATTATTGATTACTTGTTAATGGTTCGTGATTCCATATAAGACTGCAAAATAATCGTCGCACTAATCTCATCCACCAATGCCTTATTCTGACGGTCTTTTCGTTTCAACCCACCGTCCAGCATCGCTTGATGAGCCAATACCGAAGTAAATCGTTCATCATAATACACAACTGGTATAGTGGGATAAAGTTCTCTTAATTTAGCCACAAAAGGACGTATATTCCGTTCATTTTCAGACAACTGCCCATCCATTGTCTTCGGTAATCCTACAACGATACATTCAACAGGTTCTTTACTCATGTATGTCTTTAAAAAATCGAGCAACTGATGCGTCGGAACAGTAGTCAGCCCATTCGCTATCAATTGTAAAATATCTGTTACAGCTATCCCAGTACGTTTACGTCCGTAATCTATCGCTAAAATTCTTCCCATCTTTTTAGGGTACAAAGTTAATGAAATTCATAGGTACGACCACACAAAACAAAGGAAAAGTGTGTTAACTGGCATCTTACTATATATTTAATAACATGCAATATACAATTAAGGCGTATTTTCACTATTCATGAAAATACGCCCTAACCGTAATACTATAAATCAATTATATCACTCAGCTTATTTATTAAAGAGCAACCAAGCATCCGGATAATCGGCACGCAACTGATCGCGTGACTGCACTGCAGCTCCCTTTTCTGTAAATGTGCTGGCAATAACACGATACATTCTGTTGGCAGAATTATAGGCAATTTGTGCTTCGTATCCTTTACCCTTCAGTGTACTTTGCAGA
>CABSGW010000153.1 GCA_902477365.1 uncultured Prevotellaceae bacterium | reverse complement strand
CAAAATAACCATAAGCGCCACGTGTGTCAGCACAAGCCCGATGCGCCGAAGAGCAAACAGACGGTAACGGACGGCCACCCACACAAAGTTTACGGCCATCAACAGCTGTAACAGGAAGAAAGGCCACGCATTATACACCCAAGCCTTGGCCACGGCTGTTCCCTGACCTTTTTCAATCCACGTAGCAGCAGCCAGCACCACCACATACACCAACATCAGCACAATGGCTGTTTTGAACGAAGAGCCCACACGGGCGAACCAATATTTCATAGTTTACAGGATAGACAGTTTTTAGCATAAATGCACCGATTTGCCCACACAACAAGACGAACGTATCGCAACGGACTGGGCATCTCGGACGAACGGACTGGGCATCCGGAACAAAAGAACCCGGCACTCCGTTTTAGACACCCGCCAAAGCCGGAACAAAACAAATGCACTGCGGACGCTTTGTCCGCAGTGCAAAAATAAACAATTACTCTTCAATGATCAAACGGAAACCCACGTTAAATATCCGTTGATACGGATAATACGCTTTACGCGAGTAGGCCGTTGAGAATTTGGGACGCTCAATGTACGAACCGCCACGCACCACTTTGTACTCGGAAGTAGCTTTTGTCTTCTCCTTGTACGGGTAAGGCAGGTAGTCCGAACGTGTCCACTCCGCCACATTACCCTGCATGCAATACAGTCCGAACGGATTGGCCTCGTAAACCTTTCCGCCCACCTGTACCAGGTTGCCGTCGTCCACACTTTCCTCCTTGGGCAGGTAGGTGTAATATTTGTACCAGAAGCTGCCCGGAGACATCGGTTGCGGATCGACTCCCTGCACGGCAAACTTCAACGTCGTCTTATCGGCCAAGTTGTCTTTCTTGCCGAAATCGCTATGCAAGTCGCCATACCAGAAATCGGTATCGGCACCGGCACGGCAAGCCCACTCCCACTGTGCCTCGGTTGGCAAGGTGATGTTCAGGCCCGTTTTCTGGCTGATCCGCTTGCAATATTCCATAGCGTCGTTGTAGCTGACACGGATCACTGGCTGATCGGGCTTGTTGGCCGGATAGCCCTGCACCACATGGTCTTTCCACAACTGGTCTACGAAACGGCTGTCATGGTCGGGGAAGATAGCATTGTACTGCTGGTTGGTTGTTTCGAGTTCGGCCATCCAGAAGGCTTTCTCTATTTTCACCTTCGCCGTGGGACGTGCATCGGGTTCACCGTTGGCGCTACCCATCACAAACTGTCCGGCCGGAATGCGTACAAAAGTCATCTTAACACCCGGTGCAATCTCCACTTCCCGGCGCTGTGTGCCGGCTGCGGCCTGACGCGTTTTGGCCTCATCGGCGGTGAAAGGCCAGCCTTTCACGCTTACCTCTTTCACCTTCACCGCAGGAGCGGGTGCAGGTTTGGCCGGTGTCACCGGTCCTTGTGCTTTCAGGTAAGCGGCATAGTCAGAAAGTTCCTTTTTCCAGTCCACACCAGCCCCGTTGCCATATTTGTTGGTCAGTTCGGTACGACGCTTGATCTGATCAAAGCCTTTGTAAGGCAGAGACGTCAGCACATTAGCGTCGAAATACCCTTTGTCGGGTGCATTGTAGTCAATCCAGTTATAGAGTTTACGCCACTCCTTATCGGTGAGCTGTACATTGTAATGGCCTTTCTTCAGCATACGTACCAACTCGCTGGTATTCGGATGGTATTCATAGGGCTGGAGCACCACCATGTCACCCTCGCCACCCTGACGGTGCACGTAAGGGTGCAGGTTCAGATAGGAAGTGCCGTAGCCCATCTTGTCCTTCTTGCCACCCCGCAAATCGAACGCTTTTCCTTCGCCATTGTGACACGCAACACAACTGCGGTCCAAAATGGGCTGTATTTCCAGGTCGAAGGTGAACGAACGAACGCCTCCTTCGGGCGGAGTGAGCTTGGATGCTGCTTTCTGGGATGCGATAACGCGCTTCGGAATAGGTATCTGGTTCTGGTCTTCGTGACAGCCGATACACGAAACAATCTCGCCGGGCTGGCCCGTCACCCAACTGCGCATCCACTGCACAGCCACACCGTCCTTGTCGACAGGCTGAATTGAGATGGGGGTATTGGCCGGAACTTTAAAGATCACCGAGCCGTCTTCTTCAACAGGAACAGTACCCAGCATACGCTTGATGTCCCATCCGGACTGGATGCCATGCCAGTTGTGGTCGGAACGGGTGCGTACATAGGCGTACTCGTAGGCATGTAAACGGAGTTCCTTGACCGTTCCACGTGGAATGCCACGCAGTCCCTCGCCCTCGTAAATATCTTGTATGAAGAACGTTGCTTCTTTTTCGTCCAACTTCACGCGGTCGGGAATGGCAGGAGGCATTTCGGTCTTCTTCACCAAAATGGGACTGATAAAGCCTTCACCTTCCGTCTCCATAATGCAGGTTACGTTATCGAACGCATCAACCAGATAAATACCCCAAAGTCCCTCGGGATTCAGTTTGGCAGCCACCAGGAAATATTTATCATTGAGCACGGTGGGCTTGATAAACTGCGGCCATACACCATCCACCAAACGGTCCTTGATAACCTCCTGTACCGGACGGTTACGATAAGGGATCTCTTGTGTAATACCGGAAATGCTCTTACGTCCCTTGGCCGGATCGAACAACATCAGCCGGCCGCTACGGGCCACACCGTGGTGACCGGAGATGATGCCGACAAAGGCCGAACCGCGTCCCGGAATAGGCTGAATATCGAAAGTGCTGTTAGGGAACATGGCGCCACTTCCATAAAGTGCCTTGTTTTCGGTTCCGTCCGGATTCATGTGCATCACGATACGCGAATAATAGTGCGTGAGGTCTGTATACTCCCAACGGGTGTACATCACTCTTCCGTTATTCATCACCACCGGATTCCAGTTTGCATCCTGGTCGAAGGTGAGCCGACGCATGCTTTTATCTTTAGGATTATAGAGCACAAGGTTTCCCACCGCATCCGATCCATTCACGCACGGCACGCCCTGGTAGCCGATATTGGAGATAGCCAGCACACGCCCGTCGGGCAGGTACGTTCCATCGTAGAACTCCAAATCGGGTTCATCGTTCTCGACCAACGGACGGAAGCCTGATCCGTCCAGCTTTACCTCGAACACATTCCAACGTTTGTCGTCGCGGGTTTGCGTAAACATGACGCGGTCTGCGTCCCAGTGCATGCGCAGATCAGCTATCGAAGAACCGTTCTTGGGCTTATAGATAGAGCGGGTTTTAATCGCTCCGCGCAAATTCGACAATTCCACAATATCGGCATCAAAGCCCGAACGGGCAGCCGATTCCTGGTTACTCCAGTTATTGGCCTGTGTTCCCAGCGAGGGGGTCATGATGTGACGGGCATTACTGCCCACTTTGTAACGGGCGGCTACGATGCGGTCGCTGTCGAGTAACGGATTGGCCAACAAAATGGCGCGTTTGCAATCCAATGCCTCGCGGGCCTCGGCCAAAGCGCGCATATCACCTTTATATATACCGGCGAAACCTTTCCGGGCCAACTCCTCCAAACGAGTGAGTCGTGCACGGTACAGACCCGCATTGTATCCCTGTAGTTTCTGCATATCGGCAAAAGCCAGCTTCACTGCCTCTACATTCAACCACTCCAGGCCATTTTGCAAAGCCAGCACGTCCCGAACTTCCCGAAGCAATTCCAGACAAGCCTTCGTGTGTGCTTTGGTGCCCTGGGTTTTGCTGTCGGCGGCGCTCAGCTGCTTCATACGTCCTTCATAATAGGTACGGTCTTTCAACCGGGCCACGGCCTTTCCGATGGCGGCCTGCTCAACGGTTGTACCGGTTGCCACCAACCAATCGCCCACATTGCCCACCAAGTTGCCCATAATGGCCATCTCGCCCGGATAACGTGCCGAAAGCTCTTTGGAGGCATCGGACGGAAGCACGTTCAAGGCATGAAAGTAGACACTTCCTCCCACCGACTTGTCGTCCAAACCAACCTCAGCCTCGAAACGCACATACTTCTTATCCAATTTATACACCAATATTCCCTCGGCGTGGCACATCATGCCATGATCATACTTTTTGCCGGCTATGGTGATAGGACCACCAACCATATTCTGGTTCTTGCGCGGACCTCCATAATCGGATCTCCCAACCGCATAAGGAACAGCATCCAGCCATACAGAAGAACCATCGGCAGCGATAAGCCGCGCATTGGCCCATGCCGAATGGTCGTAATTATTACCATCTGCCCCCGCCTTGGTAAGCAGAACCAGCTGATCCAGTCCCTTCACGTTGACAACAAAAGGCCCAGCCTTTTCTTTGGCTTTCATCCACCGCGAAACAACGGGCATTCCCTGTTTCTTAAGTTTATCCTGCAAAGAGGTTTTGGCCTGGATGGAAACATCCATCCAATCGCCTTTCACCTGCCCATGCACCGATAAGCCGAACAAAGGAGCGCACAAGAAGAAAGCCGCTAACAGTTTGGTCTTATTCATTGCGATAGCTTCTTGATTGAACAATTAAATATTAAAGTTTTGCAACGGTATTCGTAAAACGCAAACCGCCATTGTCGTGGTAACAAGCCCACTCGTCTACGATTGCTCCCTCAGGGCCCGCCATCATAAAATGGAACGTGCCCAATTCTTTCAGACGCAGCACATCGCCTACCTGTTGTACCACGGCATTGCAACTTTTCACTGGACCATGGGTTGAAGGTACTTCGGGTAACTGTGCATCGGCATCGCCTACTTCCGAGAAATTATAAACCCACCCGTGGTTTACCATCCACGACTCGTGTTTAGCCGAAGCCAGGTGTTGCCACGTGGGCGTGTTCGGGAATCATCTGTCCGGGCAGCAAATAAATAGCGTGTGCAAAGTACTGGTATTGCGGATCGTTTACCCAAAAGATTCCGCCCATACCTACATGTTCGAAATCGCCCAATCCGAAATCAGTCACCCACATGTCCTTTTCCATCAGTGCGGTAAAGGGTACTCCATAAAAGGCAAACATATCCTTCATAGCCTCTATGGCAACTTCTTGCTGAAAAACACCTTCTTTGTAGAAATCGGCGTTCGTAAATTTTTTAGCGTATTTCATCTCTTTATTTAATTTGTATCGTTCATCCTTGTTTCTGACGGGCATTATTCAACGGCAATACCTTCTATTTCGATCAGCAGTTCTTCCCGGCACACATTGGCCCACAGGTAAACCACCGGAATAGTCAGTCCCAACTCGTCGACCAGTTGACGTACCTCTTCATAGAAGCACGGTTCTTTCAGGTAAATCCGCAATAGGCACAAACGGGCCTCGCCGGTGAGTTGTGCAATGTTCTCCATGGTTATCTGGAACTGACGCGCCAAACCCACGCCCGTCAGTCTCTCCTCGCCACGTATCGCAGCCGTACCCGATATGTAAACCAGCCTCCGGCTGTCAAAAGTCATACTTTTAGCCCGCTCAAACTTGGGCGTCTTCTTTTGCCGATCGGCCGCCACCAACACCTGATCCGAATAAGCATGAGCCGCCACCTGCAACTTATTGTCGATCGGGGTCACAAAACAGCCGTCACGATTGAACACCGCCGCATCCAGATCGACCAGCACCCCGCCGCAACAAGCCCCAATACCGGTTGCCGCCGGATAACCATCCGCCCACGAAGTCCCCGCATAAAAATCGCTGCGTGCATTGTTGAACATCTGATAATGCTGGTCCACACCAGTACATCCGGTTATCTGCTCGATATAGTTCCACTGGCGCACGATACCATGCACCGGCACACCCTCTTTTTCCAACAATCCCTGTATCAATGAAAAGACCACCACCGATTGTTCATAATGTGTCTGAGACTTTACATCGGCATGGAATCCTCCGGCAAACAGGAAATGCCCGTCGGCGTTATCGAGCACCACATAGGGAAAACCTTCGTGGTTACGGTAACTCAAGGAATCATCGGGATCGGCCTGCAAGGCATGCACTTCCATAACCAGTCCCGCACCCAGCGGGGGCTGCGCCACATAACTCACTACCGGACAATTGGCCGGAAACTGCTTGTGAACCAACGCTAACAGGTTGTCGCGACGGCATACATACATCCCGTTGTCGGCCGGCGCATCAAAAAAGACCAGGCGAACCGGAATCTCGCTCACGGAAATACGCTCCAGAAGCGCTGTAACCATCTCTTCAAAAGAACCGGAAACGGCCGTATAGAGACTGTATTTTATTTTTGCACAGTAGTTCATCATAAGGAATTTACATATTCGGTTAATGCTTCTATATCTTTTTCCGACACTTTCTTCTTGGGCAGTCCGTGCCGATGAACCGAAAACACGTCTTTCATGGTCTCGGCACGTCCGTCAAACAGATAGGGGGCTGTACGCCACACTTCGCACAACGTCGGCGTGTCCCATCCTTTTTCAAATTCAATGTCTTCGCCTATGCGGTGCATCTTCATATCCGTATAGTACACCCCGCTGTGGCACTCGCCACATTTCAACCGGTCGAACACTTTCTTTCCCTCCTTTGCTTTTTCAGAGAGTTCGCCATTCACCAAAAACGGACTGGGCACGGGTTTCAACGACTTCAGAT
>CABSGW010000152.1 GCA_902477365.1 uncultured Prevotellaceae bacterium | reverse complement strand
GGGGGAGTGAACTGCGACGTGATTTCGTGGAAAATAACATGCTCACACGTGGCTAAACGCTCTTTATTGGTGATACATTCCTGACTTAGCTTTCCGTTAGGATTGAACAGGTAAGCCTCAATCGCATATCCTTGGCAGGCCAATAAACGGGCTACGGCAAGCGCATCTCCTCCATTGTTTCCTGGACCGGCAAATATTTTTACGGGTGTAGATGAAGGCCAACGTTTAGTGATGGCCTCAACCAATGCCACAGCTGCGCGTTCCATCAGGTCTATTGACTCAATAGGCTCATGGCGGATGGTAAATGAATCTAATTCTTTCAGTTGTATGGCTGTCAGCACTTTCATACTGCAAAGATAATGAATAATGTGAAATAAGGCATTTTCGTGCCATTTAAAATCAGTGTGAGTTGCGTCAGCCGGATAACGGTTTGTTTTAGTTGTTGTTAAATATACAAATGTTATGAGAATGAATGAACGAAACGTATGGTGCGAGGAATGCACTGTACAAGATGCTGTAGGGAGTGGACGAAAAAAAGGAGGTGAAAGGGAAACGCTTTCTTTTTTAGCCTGTGTAGACAGTGTATTGGAGCAACTCCGGCTTGCGGGAAAATTCGGTACAGAACGCAATTTGCGGAGTGCCCGGAACAGTCTGGAACGTTTTCTGGACGGAAGGCCTTTGATGTTGGATGGTGTGACGGTTGATGTGATAAACCGGTATGAACGCTGGTTGCACAGCCGGGGAATGACACGAAACTCATCGTCATTTTACATGCGGCAGTTGCGTATGGTCTATTATCGTTGGACAAAAAAGTGGGGAGTACGACAGGGGACTCCGTTCAGAGAGGTTTACTTGGGTATTGACAGAACTCGGAAAAGGGCGGTAGACGCTTCCTTAATACGGGAGATGATGCAGGTAGACTTTACGTGCGACCGGTCTTTGGCCTGGGCCAGAGATTTGTTTGTTTTGAGTTTTTGTTTGCGTGGTATGGCCTTTGTCGATATGGCTTTTCTGACGAAAAAAAATATCCATCGGGATATATTACGTTACAAACGGCGTAAAACGGCTGCTGTGCTCGAGGTGTATATGGAGCCTTATGTGCGACTTATGTTGAAACGTTACGAGCCTTATGTGCGGGGAACGCCTTATTTGCTTCCCATCTTGACAGAGGAACATCCCCAAAAGGCTTATTTGCAGTATATGAACAGGTTGAGCTATTACAACAAATTATTAAAACGATTGTCCGTTTACCTGCACCTGGAGATTCCGTTGACATCGTATGTGGCCCGCCATACATGGGCCACAACGGCACATCATATGAATATAGCCTTGCCTGTGATAAGTGCCGCCATGGGACACTCTTCTGAAGTGACTACACAAATTTATTTAGCCTCGATAGAAGCCTCGGCCATTGACAAGGCCAACCGGCAGTTGTTGGAAGCTTTGGCCTTACCTGTTTTCTGAGAAGCCCTGTTGTGCGGAACGAGAAGCCCATCTCGTTAAAACGTACTGGGCTTCTTGTTTGCTCGAATAGGAAGAGAATAAAACAAAAAGCCGGATGTCAGAGAGAAACATCCGACTTTTTGGTGTGTATATTGTTTTGCGTGTATGAAGAAAATGATAACTTTGTCCGGAGTAAAAGTAAGGAATAAATGGAACGCACCGAGGCTGATAGTTTACGCGAACATGCAATTTATAAAGTAACATGGGTTGGTGCATTGGTCAACTTTTTGTTGCTGATATTTAAATTCATCGCCGGATGGTTGGGAAATAGTGCGGCCATGCTGGCCGATGCCATCCATTCATTGTCCGATTTTGTGACAGATATGATTGTGCTGGTTTTTGTACGCATTGCGAATAAGCCACGCGACAAAAATCACGATTACGGACACGGCAAATACGAAACATTTGCTACGGTTGTTATCGGATTGTTGCTACTTGTGGTCGGATTTGGCATGTTGTGGGGAGGGGCGGCCGATGTTATGTATGTGTATCGTGGCGGCGTGTTGCCTGCTCCTGGCAATGTGGCGTTTGTGGCGGCGTTGGTCTCTATCGTTTGTAAAGAGATATTGTATCGCTATACGTATGCGGCAGGGGCGAGGTTGCAGTCAGAGGCTGTCAAGGCCAATGCATGGCATCATCGTAGCGATGCCCTTTCTTCGGTCGGAGCGGCATTGGGCATTGGTGGAGCTATTTTGTTGGGCAAGGGATGGAGTGTACTCGATCCGTTGGCGGCAATGGTGGTGAGTTTGCTGATTGTGCGTGTGGCATGGAAAATGTTGATGAACTGTTTTGACGAACTGATGGAACACTCGTTACCCGAAGTGGTGGAACGTGAGATCCTGGACATCTTACTGACTGACGAAAAAGTGAGTCAACCTCACAATTTGTGTACGCGCCGTATCGGAAGCCACTATGCCATAGAGGTGCATGTACGGATGGACGGAGCCTTGAGTTTGCGCGAAACGCACGAACGGGTTACCAATTTGGAATACAAATTACGTGCTAAATATGGAAGCCATACCCACGTGATAATTCATGTGGAACCACTGAAATAGAAAAGGCCGATTTCTCTATTCCACTATTTTTGTGTATTTTTGTGTCCGGAAAAAGAACTTCGGCCGTTCCGGAGTTTGTGATAACGTGAGTCTAAGTATTATATATAAATGAAGAATATTGTAATTTTTGGTGCACCTGGTTCGGGTAAAGGAACACAGAGTGACAAGTTGGTTGAAAAGTACGGTTTCAAACATATTTCTACAGGTGACGTGTTGCGTGCCGAGATTAAGAACGAGACCGAATTGGGTAAAACGGCAAAAGGATACATCGACAACGGACAGCTGATTCCCGATGCGTTGATGATAGACATCCTGGCTAGCGTGTATGATAGTTTCGGTCCTTGCGAGGGAGTGATCTTTGACGGCTTTCCCCGTACTATCGCGCAGGCTGAGGCTCTGAAGGAAATGTTGGCAACCCGTAACACCGAGGTAAGCGGTATGTTGGAACTGAATGTGCCCGACGAGGAACTGATGGCCCGTCTTATCAATCGCGGAAAAACCTCAGGCCGTGCCGATGATAATGAGGAAACCATCAAGAAACGCCTGAACGTGTACAAGGAACAGACTTCTCCGCTTATCGAGTGGTATAAGAAAGAAGGAAAACACCACTTCATAAAAGGTATCGGAGAACTGGATACCATATTTGCAGATCTCTGTGCTGCGATTGATAGCTGGAAGTAATTATCAAGAAAAAATAGTTTAATGGTAGAATCCAATTTCGTCGATTACGTCAAAATCTACTGTCGTTCCGGAAAGGGAGGGCGAGGTTCCATGCATTTGCACCGGGCCAAATACCAGCCTAACGGTGGTCCGGACGGTGGAGATGGCGGCCGTGGAGGAAATGTTTATTTGCGGGGTAACCATAATTATTGGACATTGCTTCATTTGCGTTATGAGCGTCATGTATTTGCCGGTCATGGCGGAAATGGGTCAAAGTGTTGTTCAACAGGTTCTGATGGCGAAGACAAGTACATAGATGTTCCCTGCGGCACGGTGGCGTATAATGCGGAAACCGGAGAATACATCTGTGATGTGACCGAAGACGGTCAGGTGGTGATGTTGCTGAAAGGTGGACGTGGCGGATTGGGTAACTATCAGTTCCGGACATCGACCAATCAAACCCCACGCTTTGCCCAGCCGGGTGAACCGATGCAGGAGTTGATGGTTATTCTGGAATTGAAGTTGCTGGCCGATGTGGGACTTGTCGGTTTCCCGAATGCCGGTAAGTCGACGTTGCTTTCGGCTGTATCTTCGGCACGTCCCAAAATAGCGAATTATCCTTTTACCACGTTAGAACCCAATTTGGGTATTGTGGCTTATCGTGACCACCAGTCGTTTGTGATGGCCGATATTCCCGGTATCATCGAAGGGGCTAGTGAGGGAAGAGGCTTGGGATTGCGTTTCTTACGTCATATTGAGCGTAATTCTTTATTACTGTTCATGGTTCCGGGCGATACGGAAAATATTCGTCGGGAGTATGAAATTCTGTTGAATGAACTGGCTACGTTCAATCCGGATATGCTGGATAAGCATCGTGTGCTTGCCGTAACCAAAAGCGATCTGCTGGATGACGAGTTGATAGAAATGTTGTCCGAAGACCTTCCAAAGGATGTGCAGACGTTCTTTATATCAGCTGTAACGGGTAGCGGAATAACAGAACTGAAAGATTGCCTGTGGCGTGAATTGAACAGTGAAAGCAATAAGTTGCAGGCCATTACTGCCGAGAACTTGGTACATCGTAATCGGGATGTAGCACGTTTGCAAGACGACTTTGCTACTTGGGAGGACGATTCGTTTGACGAAGAGATTGAAGAATTTGAAAACTTTGATTACGAAGATATAGATTGATGAGCGTATTGCCTGTATCCCGCTATTTGAGTTATCAACTCGGTGCTCAGGTTACTGCTTTCAGTACCCTGCGTACAGGCGGAAAAAGCGTGGGCAATTATGCAACCTTCAATGTGACAGATTATTGCGGGGATGTTTTGGCCGATGTCGACTCCAATCGTGCGTTATTGTGTGCGGATTTGGGTATCGAACAACCTCGTTTGGTGATGCCGCATCAGGTACATGGAGATTCCATCCGTGTAGTTGATGCGGATTTTTTTTCTTCTCCGCAAACGGAGGCATTAAGCGGTATTGATGCGTTGGTTACCGCTTGCCAGAGGTGTTGTATCGGAGTCTCTACGGCCGATTGTGTTCCGGTTCTGTTGTATGATCCATCTGGGGTAGTTGCGGCGGTTCATGCCGGTTGGCGTGGTACGGTAGCGCGTATTGCTGAGAAAACGCTGCGGCGCATGCAACGTGATTTTGGAACTGTGCCTGCAAATGTGCGGGTGTGTATAGGACCATCCATCAGTATGGATGCTTTCGAGGTGGGCGATGAGGTGTACGAAGCCTTTGTTGACGCTGGCTTTGATATGGAACATATTGCAGGAAAGCAAACAGCGAAGTGGCATATTGATTTATGGGAAGCCAACCGGTTACAGTTGACAGATGCAGGCGTGAATCCTGCACACATTCATGTGGCCGGAATATGTACTTACAAGTCTGTTGACCGTTTTTTCTCAGCGCGCCGGTTAGGTATACATTCCGGACGTATCTTTTCCGGTATCATGTTGAATACTGAATCTATTTAACCTTATAAAAGTCATGAAATTACGTCAGATCATATCATTCTTATTTATATTGTTGGTGCTCTATCCGGCACATGCCATTCTGATTAATGAGTTTACACCGATTGAACAGCAGCAAATCAGTACGCCGACTCCCGGGCTTTTTGAGAAGTCAAAGTCGTTTACTGTGGACTTTTCCATACTGAAGGGCGATGAATGGAGTTTTCCGCTTCCGGTTGGTCAGGTTCGTAAGTTGTCACCCAAACGACTCGATATTTATACCACTAAGGGAGATGCCGTAAAGGCGATGTTTGCTGGTACGGTGCGTTTGGCTCGGTATAATACTTCTTATGGTAACGTGATTGTGGTACGCCACCAGAACGGGTTGGAGACGGTGTATGGGAATAATGCCCAGAATCTGGTGAAAGTGGGCGAAAAGGTGAAAGCCGGACAGACACTCGCAATTGTAGGTCCTGATCCGGTACAGAAAGATTCTGCGTTGTGTCGCTTCGAGATGATGGTAAACGGTTGCCTAATCCGCAAACTTTATTGAAAGTGCATAGCCACAAATTGCGGTTGCATACTTTTATGTTTACGGATAAGGGTAAGACGGTTGATGTTTCGTTGTTGGATATGGAGGCAGAGGACGTGGAAGAGAAAGATCCTTATGCGGATAATCCTCATGTTGATATGGAAGAGGAGTTTACAGCTGCTGAACAACGGATTGTTAGTGCACAGACCCAAGGACTGTTTGATAAGAGTAATACCATTACGATAGACTTTTCCAAGTATGGGGAAACTGCTTGGTGCTTTCCTTTGAAGGGTGCAAAGCTGATCAGTCCTTATGCAGGAAAACGGCGTCATAGCGGTGTTGACCTGAAGACGAAAGCGAACGATAGTGTATTGGCTGCATTTGAAGGTAAGGTGCGTTTCTCTGCCAATTATGCAGGATATGGAAACGTGGTGGTGATTCGCCATGCTTGTGGTATAGAGACACTTTACAGTCATAATTCAAAGAATCTGGTGAAGGCCGGTGATTGGGTGAAAGCCGGTCAGGTGATTGCGTTGGCTGGCCGGACAGGACGTGCTACAACGGAGCATGTACATTTTGAAGTACGTGTCAATGGAAAGCATTATAATCCGACAATCTTCTTCGATTGTAAGGAGCAAAAATTAAAACCAATCAAGGTTGTCGTTAACAAAAATGGTAAGTTGAATGTTTTAAACTAAACGTATTTGCAGGCTGAAAGCTTTCCGCTAAGAGAGAGAATAAAATCGTAAAAACACTCCGGGGTGTGTATCTTAAAAGAATACACACCCCGGAGTTGTTGTGTACTGTTTATTTATTTTTTATGTCTATTGGCTCTTTTCTTACGGATATCGGCTTTCATTTTCGCTGCACCCGATCCGTGTAGG